>NZ_JBHXFJ010000059.1:0-46760 GCF_042722465.1 Streptomyces sp. NPDC127098 | reverse complement strand
TGTGCGCCGCCGCGGGGGGGGGCGGGCGGGCGGCGCGCGGCGCCCGTGGCCTGACCCACCGCGCGGTCGACGAGGCGGCCGGGCTGCCGCCCGGCTCGACGTCCAACCGGGCGCGGACCCGCACCGCGCTGCTCGAACTGGCGACCAGGCGCCTCGCCGCCCGGGAGGCGGCGGTCCTCGGCGCCGGCGAACCGCTGCCCGCCGGCGCGGAGTCGGGGCCCGAGGCGGCGGGGGCAGTGCTGGCGATGGCCCTGCACCGGTCGATCAGCGAGGGCGCCGACCTGACCAGGGCCCGCGTCGAGCTGGCCCTGGAGGCGACCCGCAACCTCGAACTCCGTGCCGTCTACGGCGAGTTGGGCCGTGGGTTCCGGGACGCGCTGGCCGCCGTGCTGGCCGCGCTCGGCGCGCGGGATCCCGCGCGTCAGGCCCGCTCCCTGGCCGCCTGGTGCGAGGGCGTCCAGTTCCGCTTCGTGGCCGGCGCGGAGTCCGCGACCCCGCCGAGCGAGGCCGAACTCCGCACCGGCATCACCGAGTTGCTGCGCGGAATGCTGGCTTCCTAGCTGGTCGGCGGGGCGGCGGGTTGGCGCAGCATCGCCTCGACGAGGTCGGCCGCTCGCGTGGTGCCGCCCTCGGCGCGGACCTCTTCCCGCAGCCGTCGCGAGCGGCGCGCCACCTCGGGGTCGTCGACCAGTTCGGTGAGCGCCGCCCGCAGCGCCTCCGCCGTCGCGTCCGCCGTGTCGAGGCGGCGGGCCACGCCGAGCTCGACCAGCCGGTCCGCGTTCATGAACTGGTCGACGGCCTGTGGCACGGTGATCATCGGCACGCCCGTGAACAGCCCCTCGCTGCTGCCGCCCATCCCGGCGTGGGTGACGAACGCGTCGGCCTGCTCCAGGATCGCCAACTGCGGCACCCAGGGGTGCGTCTCGACGTTGGCCGGGATCTCGCCCAACTCGGCCGGGTCGGTGTGCCGGCCGATCTGGAGCACCACGTGCCAGCCCGGCAGGTCGCCGAAGGCCCGCAGGCACCGGCGGTAGAACTCGGGTTGGCGGGTGTAGGCCGAGCCCAGCGAGACCAGCAGCACCCGCTCGGCGCCGGCCGGGCGGGTCCACGCGTCGCGCGCCGTGCGGGTGCCGAAGCAGGGGCCGACGAAGGTCACCGTCTCGGTGTCGACCCGGTCGGCCTGCGGCTGCATCGCCCGGGGGATCAGCGCCAGGGCGCGCGACGGGCGCCCGGAGAAGGCGTCCACGTCGGTGGTGGTCGCGCCGCACGAGCCGAGCCAGTCGGCGAACCTGGCACGGTACGCGGCGGCGCCCGGCAGCTGCCAGAGCTGGGCGGCGACCTCCTCCTCGTACCCCTTCCAGGCCACGTAGGTCGGCGACAGCTGGAGCAGCGGACGCCCCTGCGCCTCGGCGAGGGCGCGGGCCGCGTAGGCGCCGATGTCGTACAGGTAGAGGTCGGCAGGGTCCGGGTCGTAGGCGGCCCGGAGCTGGGGGAGTGCCTGGACGGCGTCGTCGAGGAAGCAGCCCATGGCGGCGATCGGGTCGTCCGGCCAGTCGTTGTCGTCGACCGGCAACGTGGAGTGGCAGGGCACCAGTTCGGCGCCCGTCTCCCTGATGCGCTCGGCGACGCGTGCGACGCGCGGGTCGTTGGCGTAGGTCACGCGGTGCCCGCGGGACACCAGCTCGCGGACGACTTCGAGGCTCGGCAGGACGTGGCTGATGGCGGGGATGCCGACCATGGCGACATGGGCACGGCGACGAGACATGGAGACCACTCGTTTCAGATCTACGGCGAGAAGGGAACGACGAGCCGGGGCACCGCCGTTGGCGGCGCCCGCACGACACGTGGAGCGGAGGCCGGGCGCTGCCCGGGGTCCGCGTCAGCCGTACATCTGAAGCATGTGCATGGGTGCAGGCTACCCGGACATGATCACGCGCGCACCCGGGTTGTGGCCGCGGGGACGATGGCGCGCTCCAACAGCCCTTGCAGCGTGCGCTGTTCGTCTGCCGAGAGGGCGGCGAGCGGGGAGTCCTCGCCGAGGAGCGCGAGCAGCCGCTCCCGGAGCGCGGTGCCGTCCGGGGTGAGGAGCAGGTGCCTGGCGCGGCGGTCGGTGGGGTGTGGGCGGCGCTCGATCAGCCCCTGCTTCTCCAGCCGGTCGACCACGAAGGTGGCGTTGGAGGGCTCGCAGCTCATCCGCTCGGCGAGCTCCCGCATGGTCATCGGCCCGCTGAGCTCGCGCAGCGCGGTCGCCTGCGGCGCGGTGAGCCCGAGCGCGGTGGCGCGCTGGCGCAGGTGCTCGGCGATCTGCTGGGCCATCCCGTTCACCAGGCCGCAGAGCTGCCGCTCGGCGACGGCCCGCGTCTCCTGATCGTCGGTGCTCATGCGGACCATCCTAGCTCAAGCCTGAACATTGCAAGCTTGAATGTTTCTAGCTTGATGCTTTATGGTCGCCGTCATGGACACGGACGAACGACTGCGCAGGCCCGCGACCCTCAGGTCACTTCGGCTCGGCGAGACCAGGGTGACCTACGTGCCGGACGGAGCCGTCCAGCTCACGCCGCGCGGCTGGCTACCCACCACGACGGACGAGGACTGGGCCGCCCACCCCGAGTACCTGGACGACACCGGGCACCTCGCCGCCGGCGTCGGCGGACTGCTGGTGGAACGGGGCGACCGCGCCCTGCTGATAGACGCCGGCTTCGGCCCACAGTCCGTCCCGGCCGAACCGGGCAGCGCCATCGGCGCCATCCACGGCGGCGCGCTCCTCGACAACCTGGCCCGAATCGGCCGCGCGCCACGGGACATCGAGGCGCTGGCCTTCACCCACCTGCACGTCGACCACCTCGGCTGGGCCGGCCACCCGGCACTCGCCCACGCCCCCCACCTGGTCGCCGAGCCCGAGTGGACCCAACGCGACCTGCTGGAATCACACGGCACCGGCAAGGACGTCCTCGACGCGCTCGCCCCGCATGTCCGCACCATCGCGGACGGCGAGGAGATATTCCCCGACGTCCACGTCCGCCTGGCCCCCGGCCACACCCCCGGCCACGCCGTCTACGTCATCGCCTCCGGCGGCCGCCGCCTGATCGCCTTCGGCGACGCCCTGCACTCCCCGATCCAGATCAACCACCCGGAGTGGCACGCGGCCCCCGACCACGACACGACCTGGTCGACGGACGTCCGCCGCCGGCTGATCGCCGAACTCCGGGAACCCGACACGATCGGCTTCGGCATCCACTTCGCCGACGTGACCTTCGGCCGCGTTCGGGCCGCCGGCGACCGCCTGGCCTGGGTGCCGGTGGAGGCGTGACGGGGCATCTGCGACGTGCGGCGTCCTGCCGCGAGCGCGCTTCAGCGAGTCGGCGACCCGGCGGAGGGCGTCTCGACGTACGACGCCAGGTTGGCCAGCGAGGAGGCGATGCCGGCCTCGTGGTCCGCCTGGGCGATGCCGGATGGCACGTCGGTGGCGGTGACGGTCACCTCGGTCCCCTCGCCGGCCGGGGTGAGCTGCCAGGTCATCGTCATGGTGCCGGCGTACGACGGGTCGTCGGCCTCGAACACGGCCCGCTGCACCACGCGTTCCCCCGGCACCAGGTCGGCGAACCCGACCTCGACGACGTCCGTCGCGCCCGACGTCTTGCCGGGGCTGTCGGTGGGGTCGAGATAGGTGAGGACCATCCGGAACCCGCCGCCGGGCCGTGGGTCCCACCACTCGACGCGCCCGCGCATGCCGTCCGGCGGTAGCCATGCCTCGATGGCCCCCCGGTCGAGGAGGGCGTCGTAGACGGTCGTCTGTGGTGCCGCGATCAGCCGGCTGGCGCGGTCGGTCCTTGTCATGGACCGATACTAGGCACGCACCAGGTGGTCGAGGAACGACCTGAGCTCGGCGTAGGTGCAGCGCAGCGGCGCTCGTTCGGGGCTTTTGGAGTCGCCTATGGCCACGCCGCCGGCGAGACGCATGAGTCGGACGCAGTCGCTGCCACTGCCGTTGCTGTAAGACGACTTGACCCACCGGCCGTCGAGGGCGGCGGAGTAGAGGTCGACCTTGGGCTGGTTCATGTGAGTTCTCTCTCGATCTCTTCGATGCGCCGAAGGGTTTCCTGCCTGCCGAGCGCGTGCTCCGCGAGGTCGGCGAACTTGCGTCGCGCACGCCGCACGTCGGCAGGGTCATCGGAGAGCGTCTCACCGCTGATCGTCTCCTGCGAGACCACGCTGCGGTTGTCCGTGCCGGGGAAGTCGAGCACGGTGAAGGGGGAGGCATGGATGCTCGGTGCTCCCGTGGAGTGGGGCACCACGCGCAGGCCGATATGGGAGTGCTGCCCCAACTCGAGCAGGAGTCGAAGCTGTCGACGCATGACCTCCGGCCCGCCGACGACCGCGCGTAGGGCTGACTCGAGGCAGAGCAGGTCGACTGAGACGGGATTGCGACGGTGCAGGATCGCCTGCCGCCGCAGCCTGGCCTCGACGAAGACCTCCCGACGTTCGGCGCTCTCCTGCTTCTGCCCGAAGGCGGCGATGGCCTCGATGTACTCCTTCGCCTGCAAGAGGCCCGGAACGTAGGTGCCGGAGCTGTGGCAGATGCGTTCGGCCGCGTCCTCCACGTAGAAGTACCGGTAGGAGTCGCCCTGGAAGAGGTTCCGGAACGGCAACTGCTCCCACCACGCGCGCCCATACGACCTGCCGTGTTCGATCTTGGCCTTGAGGGCCGCGCGTTCCTCGACCGTGGCACGGTAGAGCCGGACGAGAGCGCGGAGTTGGTGCTCGGTGGGGAACGCCTTCCCGCGTTCGATCTTGCTGATCGTGTAGCGGGTGACGTTCAACCGCACGGCCGCGTCGTCCTGTCGTAGGCCGGCTCGGGTGCGGAGTTGCTGAAGGTTCTCGCCCACGTCACGCATGGCGAAGATGGCGTTGGTATTCACGGTGGCGGTCACGGTTCTCCCCTCCTCGGCGCGCTGAGCGTATCGCTCTGCTGTTGCGCCGCCACCTGCTGTAATTCTTTCGAGGGGTATTGGGTCGCCTTCCCTTGCGCGTGACGGGTCACGTGACCAACGCTCGTCCGGCAGACGAAGGGGGTTGTGATGCGGAAGCTCGGAGAGACGGTCGCCGCCAAGCAACGGACGTTCCGCTGGGTCCTGACGGCGCGAGCGTCGGAGATCGAACACTGGCGGCGGATCGTGAGCGAAGCGCTCGTCGGTTGGGGTGCGGACCCGCCGGCGGTCGAGTTGGCTCGGCTCGGCGTCTCGGAGTTGCTGTCCAACGTGATCAAGCACGTGGACAGCAAGCGCTGTTGTCTCACCGTCACGGCCAACGGCGCCGAGGCGATCGTGCGCGTCTACGACCGCTTGCCCGCGCCACCCGTCATCGGCGAGCCGGCCTGGGACGCCGAGTCGGGACGTGGCCTGTGGATGCTGCGCGCGATGGCGCCACGGTTCGGCTACGAGGCCGGCCGTCCCCGGAAGGGGAAGTGCATCTGGTTCGCGTGCGAGCTCTCGCGGTACGAGCGCGGCTCACGTACGTGAATCAGCGGTTGATCGTGGCGGTGTGCAGGCGTCCGTCACCACCGTCGTAATACGCCACCTCGTTGACGATGGTCGCTCGAGGGTCGTCGCCATCCGCCAGCTGGACCTGCCCCGTGGTCTCGCCGCTGTTGGTGTCCAGGAGGTACAGGTCGCCGAATTCCGTGACGACGTAGACAGCTTCGGCCGTGACGGTGAGCGACGCGTCCTCCCCCACCATCATCCGGTTCTCCCACAGCACGTCGCCGGTTTCCGCACTGACCGCGAGTACCTCGCCGTATCCCGTGTTGGGTTCGCTGACGCCGCTGGCGTAGACGACACCGCCGGACATGGTCGGGGGTTCCGGATGCTGGAGGTCGAGGTCGGTGCGGCGCGTCCGGAGCAGGTCGCCGGTATCGGCGTCCCAGGCGGACAGGGCGCCATCGCTGACACCGTGGATGACACCACCGGTAAAGGCGAGTGAGTGCATCATGTCGTCGACGTCATCGCCGATCCGTACCCTCCACAGCTGCTCGCCCGTACCGGCATCCAGGGTGTACAGATAGATGTTCCCAGAACTGGTGGTGTAGCCGCTGTAATAGACGACCTCGTCGGCCGCGGCCATCGCGTACATTCTGCCAGCCGAGTGGTTCCAGACGATTTCTCCGGTGGCCGCGTCCGCTGCGTACAGGATGCGTTGGAAGTCCGTGTCAAAGGTGGTGAAGTAGACGGTTCCGCCGATCGCGACTGGGCCCTCGCCCACCTCCACCTCCCCGTCGGGGTTGAGCTCCCAGAGGAGACTGCCGGTGTCGGCGTCCAGGGCGTACACGCGGTCGCCGCCGGGGTCGCCGAATTCGCCGCTACTGAAGAAGAGCGTGCCTTCAGCGAAGGCCAGCGGGCCCACGTAGCCCGTCGTCTGGTTGTGTTCCCACAGGTGATCGCCGGTGTCGGCGTCGACGGCGTAGACGGCGGCGTCGGCCGCGCCGGAGAGGCCGTGGGCGAAGTAGATCGTCCCGTCCTCGACCAGCGGCGGGCGGTTCGGGCTCTGCCTGTACGTCCACAGTTGCCGGAGTGCCGGTGCACGGGTCTCCTCGGCCCGCTCGACGGGATCGTCGCCGGACCCGCGGTCAGGGAGGAGCGTCGCTGCGGCGATGACCGCGAGGATGGCGGTGACGGCGAGGCCCGCAAGGTACCAGCCGCGCGTGAGCACGCGGCCTTTGCCGCCGGGGGACGAGACAGGTGACGAGGATTCCGGTTCTGGCACCGGCAGTTGTTCGACGAGCCTGCGCGTGAGCTCGACCGTCACCGGCTTGGGGAGCCAGCCGGCTTCCGCGGACGAGCCGTCAGCCTGTCCGGACCGCGGTCCCCGGCCCAGTTCGGCCACCAGGTGCGGCACGGTGGGGCGTTGGTCGGGGTCCTTGGCCAGGCATCGGGCCACGACGTCGGCCAACTCGGGCGGCAGGCCGGTCAGGTCCGGCTCCTCATGGACGACACGGTAGTTGAGGGCGTGGGCGTGACCGGTCCCGAACGGGCCCCTTCCGGTCGCCGCATGGACCAGCACGGCCCCCAGGGCGAACACGTCGCTGGCTGCCCCCACCGTACGGCCAACCAGCTGCTCCGGCGAGATGTAGCCCGGTGTCCCCACCACCATTCCGCTCTCGGTGAGCTCGGTGGACTCCGCGGCCAGCGAGATGCCGAAGTCGATCACCCGTGGACCGTCCGCGGCCAGCAGCACGTTGGACGGTTTGAGATCGCGATGCACAAGTTTCTGGCGGTGGATGGCCTCCAGCGCCTCCGCCAGCGCGGCACCCAGCGCCAGCACCGGCTCCGTCGGCCATGGACCGAACTCGGCCACCGCCGTCTCCAGCGACACCCCGCGTACGTACCTGGTGGCCAGCCACGGAGGCGTGCCTTGCGGCTCGGCATCCACGACCGCGGCGGTGAAGAACCCGGTCACCCGACGGGCCGCCCGTACCTCGTGGACGAACCGACTCCGGAACTCGGGGTCGTCCGCCAACACCGTCCGTACCACCTTCACCGCCACCGCGTAGCCGCCCGGCGTCACACCCAGATAGACCTGGCCCATCCCGCCCCGGCCCAGCCGACCCACGATCCGGTACGGCCCGATCCGCTCGGGATCCCCCACATCCAACGGCGCGACCGCCATCAACCCGCTCCTCCCGTCCCGCCGACGCCCATTCCGGGATGTCCATGCCTGCGTCTACCACGACGCAGTGCGGGGGCCGGGGGTTTCGCTTGCTTCAGGCGCCGCGGATGAGCCGGATCACGCCTCGGCCAGGTAGCTCGCCAGGGCGCGGCGGCTGCGTTGGAGGCCGGTGATGCGGTCGTCCATGGTGGCCAGCTCGCGGCTCAGGACGGCGCGCAGGTCCTCGCACCAGGTGAGGTGGGTGGGGTCGCGCAGTTCGCCGCGGACGCAGGGGAGGACGGTGCGGATCACGTCGGTGGAGAGGCCGATGTCCAGCAGGGTGCGGATCTGTCGCACGGTGGCGACGGCGTGCTCGTCGTACTCGCGGTAGCCGTTCACGCCCCGCCGCGCGGTGAGGAGGCCCTGGGCCTCGTAGTAGCGCAGCGAGCGGTGGCTCGCCCCGGTCAGCCTCGACAGCTCTCCGATCAGCATGTGCCGCACACCATCCGCGTTTGACCTTTCCACCGGTGTCAGGGCCTAACGTCGCCGGCGCTGTGAACATTCCGGATGTCCAGGGTTTCCAGGGAGCTGAGGGTATGACCTTCTTCGTCGTGCAACGGAACGGGCGGCCGGCGAGCGCCGAGGAGCTCGCGCCGTTGGCGTTCGCGGGATACGCGCACTTCACGGCCGCGCAGGTGCGGGGCGGGCGGATCAGGGGGCTCGACCTCCATCTGGCGCGGTTGCGGTCGGCGTCGGTTGAGCTCTTCGGGCGGGCGTTGCCCGACGAGCGGGTGCGGGAGCTGCTGCGGGCCGCGCTCGGGGAGTCGCCGGCCGATGCCTCGCTGACGGCGACGGTGTACTCGTCGGCGGGGGAGTTCACCGCCGCCGAGGGCGGGCTCGACGTGCTGGTGCGGACCGGGCCGCCCACGGACGGGCCGGCGGGTCCGCTGGCGCTGGCCGTGGTCGAGCACGAGCGGACGCTGCCCGGGGTGAAGCACGTGGGGGAGGTGGCCAAGACCCACCTGTTGCGCCGGGCCGTCGCCGAGGGCTTCGACGACGCGGCGTTCGTGGACCGGCGGGGGCGGTTGAGCGAGGCGACGATCTGGAACCTCGCGTTCTGGGACGGCGAGGCGGTGGTGTGGCCGGAGGCCGAGGTCCTGGGCGGGGTGACGATGGGGATCCTGCGCCGGCGGTTGGCGGGGCTCGGGGTGCCGCAGCGGGTCTCGGAGGTCACGCCGGGCGACGTGGCGGCCCTGAAGGGGGCGGTGGTCATGAACTCGTGGACGCCGGCGGTGCCGGTGCGCCGGATCGGGGCCGTGGAGCTGCCGGCGGCGTCGGCGTTCGTCGAGGCGCTGCGGCGGGGGTACGAGGCGGAGCCGCCGACCGCTCCCTGAGCGGGGCCGGGGCCGCCGCGTGCCCGCTTCGGGCCCGCGGCGGCCGTGCGGGGTACCCGAACGGGCAGACCGATCTCGCCTTGTGGCCGGTTGCCGCTGGCATGAGGCTTGGGGGAGATCGACCGCATCCCAGGCACCCCCGACCCAACGCCGCCCGTTTCGGCGACCGAGGAGATGGCATGCCCATGTCACAAAACGGTGAGTCCTTCGTCCAGACCGTCCGGGGCCCGGTCGGCGTCGACGACCTCGGCGTCACGCTCATGCACGAGCACCTGTTCGTGCTGACCCCCGACGTCCAGCAGAACCAGCCGCACCTGTGGAACGAGGAGGAACGTGTCGACGACGCCGTGGCCAAGCTGACGACGGCCCACGAACTCGGCGTGCGCACCTTCGTCGACCTCACCGCGATCGGCCAGGGTCGGTTCATCCCGCGGGTCCAGAAGGTGGCCGCCCGGGTGCCGCTCAACATCATCGTCGCGACCGGCGTCTACACGTACCACGACGTCCCCTACTTCTTTCACTACCGCGGCCCGGGGCGGCTCTTCGAGGGGCCGGAGCCCATGACCGAGCTGTTCGTGCGCGACATCACCACCGGCATCGCGGACACCGGGGTCCGCGCCGCCGTGCTCAAGTGCGCGACGGAGGAGGCCACAGTCTCCGAGGGCGTCGAACGCGTGCTGCGCGCCACCGCCCAGGCCCACCGCGAGACCGGCACGCCCATCACCACGCACTCCAACGCCTACGTCCGCAACGGCCTTGCGCAGCAGAAGATCCTCGCCGAGGAGGGCGTGGACCTCAGCCACGTGATCATCGGCCACAGCGGGGACACCGACGACCTCGACTACCTCAAGGAGTTGATGGACGCCGGCTCGACCATCGGCATGGACCGGTTCGGCCTCGACAACTTCACCCCCCACGAGAAGCGGGTCCGCATCGTCGCCGACCTCGTCGCCGCCGGCTACGCCGACCGCATGGTCCTCTCCCACGACTGCCCCTGCTTCATCGACTACTTCACCCAGGAGGACATGGCGGCGACCCTGCCCGACTGGGACTACACCCACCTGCACCGCCGCGTCATCCCCGCGCTGCTCGAACTCGGCGTCACCGAGGAGGACGTGCGCGTGATGCTCGTGGACAACCCGCGCCGCTACTTCACCCCCGTCGCGCCCTACTGACCCCCCGATCACGCGCAACACCGCGAAGGAGCCCCCGACATGAAGACCCGACTGACCGGCGACAGCGGACTCGAACTCTCCGCGATCGGCCTCGGCTGCATGGGCATGAGCTGGGTCTACGCCGAGTCCGAGCGCGACGACGCCGAGTCCGACCGCGTCATCAAGCGCGCCGTCGACCTCGGCGTCACCTTCATCGACACCGCGGACCTCTACGGCCCGTTCACCAACGAGGAGTTGGTCGGACGCGCGCTCGCCGGCCGGCGTGACGAGGTCGTGCTGGCCACCAAGTGCGGCCTGGTCCCGGACATGTCGCTCTACCCGACCAAGGTCAAGGTGACGCCCAACGGCCGCCCCGAGCACATCAGGGCCTCCATCGACGGCAGCCTGCGCCGCCTCGGCACCGACCACGTCGACCTCTACCAGCTGCACCGCATCGACCCCGAGGTGCCCATCGAGGAGTCCTGGGGCGCCATGGCCGAGCTCGTCGCCGCCGGCAAGGCACGGCACATCGGGCTGTCCGAGGCCAAGGTCGAGCACCTGGAGCGCGCCTCCGCCATCCACCCGGTCGCCACCCTCCAGTCCGAGCTGTCGCTGTGGTCGCGGGACCCGCTGGCCGACGTGCTGCCCTGGTGCCAGGCGAACGGCGTCGGCTTCCTGCCGTTCTCGCCGCTCGGCCGCGGCTTCCTGACCGGCACCATCCGCAGCGCCGACCAACTGCCGCCCAGCGACTTCCGGGCCCAGCAGCCGAGGTTCGCGCCCACCGCGCTGGAGCGGAACCTGCGCATCGTGGACGGCGTCGAGAAGGTCGCCCAGCGCCACGACGCCACCCCGGCCCAGGTCGCCCTGGCCTGGGTGCTCGCCCAGGGGCCGCACGTCGTGCCGATCCCCGGCAGCACCAGGCTCGCGCACCTGGAGGACAACGTGAAGTCCGTCGACCTGGAACTGGGCGAGGCCGACCTCGTCGAGCTCGACGGCCTGCCCGCGCCCGTCGGCACCCGCTTCTGACCCCGGCCTCCGGCACCGCAGCCGACCGTCCGCCACCCTCCCCCGGCCACCGCCGGGCGGGGCACCCAGGAAGGTGACCGCGCACCATGCCGAGCCCCGGCTTCCCCCACGCACCCCAGGCCCCCACCATCCCCACGCCCGACATCCAGTTCCACTCCACCATCAGCCGCAGCCGCGTGCACCGCGCGGCGCTGGCCGAGACGTTCGTCACCGACATCGTGCCGCTCGCCGCCGACCTGTTCGCCTGCGGTGCACAACTCCCGCGTTCCCACGCCTACTTCGGCGACGGCGGCCGAGCACCCGCGCACCACGACACGCTGCTGCTGGTCGAGATCGTCCGGCAGGCCGTGATGGCCGGCGCCCACGAGTTCCACGACATCCCGGAGCGCGACAAGTTCGTCCTCACCCACAACCGGATCGCCGTCACCTCACTGCCCGGACTCCGCGTCGGGCCGGCCCCGGCGCAGCTGACCGTCAACGTCCGCGTCGTCCGCACCGTGCTGCGCGACGACGCGGTCCGCGGCCTCGACTTCGAGGCCATCCTCATCATCGAGGGACACCCGGTGGCCGAGGTCGGCATGGGCATGGTCTACAAGACCCCCGACTCCTACTCCCGGCTGCGCGAACGCGGCCGGGCCGAGGCCGGACTCGCCGCCGAGGGAGTGCCGCTCGCGCCCCTCCCGGCCATCGCCCCCGACCTGGTCGGCCGCCGCGACCAGGACAACGTCGTGCTCGCCGCGCCGCGCGTCACCGGGCCCGGCGAGGTCACCGCCGACCTCCGGGTCGACCAGGACCACCCCAGCATGTTCGACCACCCACAGGACCACGTCCCCGGCATGGTGATGAACGAGGCGTACCGGCAGATCGCCCTGCACGCCGCCGACACGACCCACGCGCTCCACCCGTTCCGCGGCCGGCTCACCGGGCTCGACGCCGTCTTCGTCCGGTTCGGCGAGCTCGACCTGACCACCACCGCGACCGCCACCGCCGGCGCCCCGGTCACCAGGGGCGGGCTGCTCACCGTGCCGGTCACCGCGACGCTCGGCCAGCGGGACACGCCGATCTCCACCGCCGAGATCGAACTCACCTACCTGCGGCAGGGGGGTTGAGCGCCGTGCCGACCACGACCGACGTGGCCATCGTCGGCGCGGGCCCCACCGGACTGGTCGCGGCCTGCGAACTCCTGCGCCACGGGATATCGGTCCGGCTGATCGACGCCAGACCCGAACCCTCCGCCCACTCCAAGGCGTTGTTGCTGTGGCCGCGCAGCATGGACGTGCTCGACCGGCTCGGCGTCGCGCGGGGGGCGGCCGGAAGGGCCATCCCGCTGCGGCGGTTCAGCTACTACTCGTCGAAACGCCCGGTCGCGCACATCGACTTCGACACCGCGACCTTCCCGCAGTGCCTGCCGCAGCGCTCCACCGAGGAGGTGCTGACCACCCTGCTGCACGAGCTGGGCGGCACGGTGGAACGCGGCCGGCGGTTGGTCGAGCTCGACCAACGCCCCGAGGGCGTACGCCTGGTGACCCGGGACGCGGACGGCACGACCGACACCATGACAGCCGGCTGGGTGATCGGCGCCGACGGCGCGCACAGCACCGTGCGCGACCTGCTCGGCATCGAGTTCGTCGGCGCCACCTACCCCAACACCTTCATGCTGGTCGACGCCTTCGCCACCGCCCGCCGGCGCGGCGCGGGCGGCGACCTCCTCGCCCGCGACATCGCCCACTACTACCAGTCGCCCGGCGGCGTCCTGGTGGTGGTCCCGCTGCCCGACGGCCGCTCCCGGTTCTTCGTCAACGCGCCGACCGGGCAGCGGCAGGCCAGCCTCGAACTGCTCCAGGGCGTGGTGGAACAGCGCGGCCCGGGCGGCGTCGACCTGGCGGACCCGGAGTGGATCAGCACCTTCGAGGTCCACCACCGGCTGGTCACCCGCATGCGCGGTGGACGCTGCTTCCTCGCCGGCGACGCCGCCCACATCCACTCGCCCGCCGGCGGCCAGGGCCTCAACACCGGCCTCCAGGACGCCCACAACCTCGCGTGGAAGCTGGCCGCCGTGATCACCGGGCGCGCCGCGCCGACCCTGCTCGACACCTACCACAGGGAACGCCACGCGGTGGCCCGCCAGGTGGTCAGGGACACCGACATCCAGACCAGGGCCTGGCTGGTGTCGGCCCCCTGGAAGGTGCGGGTCCGCGACGTGCTGCTGCGGGCCGCCGACTCCACCGGCGTGCTCACCCGCCGGTACGCGCCCGTGATGGCGGGCCGCCGCATCACCTATCCGCCCATGCTGCGCCCGCCGGGACGGCGGGCACGCGCGCACGGCGGCGTCGGCGCCGCGTTCCCCGCCAGGCTGCCGGTCACCGGCCCGCAGCGGGACGGCTACCGCCTGGTGACCGTCGGCTCCGGCGCCCTCGCCCGGCGGGCCGGGGCCGTGGCCGCCGACTGGCCCGGCCTCCTCACGCACCACGCGCTCGACCAGGCCCGCGTGCCGTCGCTGCCCTGCGCCAGGGACGGCTACTACCTCGTCAGGCCCGACGGCTACGTCGCCGACCACGGACACCCCGACGACCTGGAGTCCGTGCACGCGCTGCTCGCCGCGTTCCACCCCGCGCGGCCGGCCGCGCCCGCCCCCACCTCCGAGGAGCACCCCATGACCACCGTCACCGACCCGGACGCGGGCGCCGCCTCCCACGACGGGCCCTGGAAGGAACTCGGCGCCGAACTCGAGGTCGACACCCGCGACGCCAGGTCCTGGGTGGAGCGCATCCCGCGCGGCGAGAGCCGGCCGTTCCACACCCACCACAGGCCCTGGCTGACCATCGTCGTCAGCGGCGGCTCGGCGCAGGTGAGCGACGCCGAGGGCGGCGAGCCCGAGGACGTCGAACTCGTCACCGGCACGGTCAAGTTCAACCCGCTCCCGGCGGGCGGCAGCGTCCGGCACGCGCTGCGCAACACCGGCGACACCGACCTGGTGCTGGTCGCGGTCGAACTCGGCGGGGCGGGTGACGCGCGATGACCACCCGCACCCAACGGCCCTACCTGGTGTTCTGCGACGTCGACGAGACGCTGATCAGCACCAAGAGCATGTTCGACTTCCTGGCGTTCCACACCCCGCCCGGCGTATACCGGCGGGTGGCGGGGGAGTTGCGCTCGATGGCCGACCGCGGCGTCCCCCGCACCGAGGTCAACCGCGCCTACTACCGGGCCTACCGCGGCGCCCCGGTGGTGGAGATCCGCGAGGCCGGCCGCCGTTGGTACGCCGACCGCGCCGCGCGCGAGGGCTTCTACCTGCCCGACACCCTCCTCGCGCTGCGCGAACACCGCCTCGCCGGGGCCGCGTTGGTGCTGGTCTCCGGCTCCTTCGACGCCTGCCTCGACCCGATCGCGGAGGCCGTGGACGCCAGCCACGTGCTGTGCACCAGGCCGCTGACCGCCCGCGGCCGCTACACCGGGGAGATCGAGACCCCCATGATCGGCGAGCACAAGGAGGCCGCCGTCCGGCAGCTGCTGGACGAGCACTCGACCGTCGACCCCGCCGACTGCTACGCCTACGGCGACCACCCCAGCGACCTGCCGATGCTCGACCTCGTCGGCCACCCGGTCGC
Source organism: Streptomyces sp. NPDC127098 (assembly GCF_042722465.1). Classification (NCBI taxonomy): domain Bacteria; kingdom Bacillati; phylum Actinomycetota; class Actinomycetes; order Kitasatosporales; family Streptomycetaceae; genus Streptomyces; species Streptomyces sp. NPDC127098. The sequence goes on along the minus strand of NZ_JBHXFJ010000059.1, from coordinate 31,937 downwards.
CGTCGGCGACCACCCCGAGGTGCTCGCGCACCTCGCCGCGCGCCGGCGCCGTCGCGCGGGACACAGCACCGCGGGGCACAGCACCGCGGGACGATCGACCGCGAGAGGAGCGAGGGCATGACCGCCTTCCCCGAAGGCACCCCGGGCACCGGCATCGTCGGCGTGGGCTCCCACCTGCCGAGCCAGGTGGTGTCCAACAGCGTCGTCGCCGCCCGGGCCGGCGTCACCCCGGAGTGGATCGTCCGCAAGACCACCATCAGGGAACGGCGTTACGCGCGCCACTACGAGGCGACCTCGGACCTGGCGGTCAAGGCCGCCCGGGCCGCGCTCGCCGACGCCGGGATCACCGCCGACCAACTCGGCTGGGTACTGGTCGCCACCTCCACCCCCGACCAGCCGCAGCCCGCCACCGCCTGCCTGGTGCAGCACCAGATCGGCGCCCACCAGGCCGCGGCCTTCGACATCAACGCGGTCTGCGCCGGCTTCGTGTTCGCGCTCGCGGCCGGTGCCCGCCTGATGTCGGGCACCGGCGGCTACGGCCTGGTCATCGGCGCCGACGTCTACTCGCGCATCATCGACCCGAGCGACCGCAAGACGGCGATCCTCTTCGGCGACGGGGCGGGCGCCGTGGTGCTCGGTCCGGTGCCGCGCGACCGTGGCTTCATGGGCGGCGGTATGTCGAGCCGCGGCGACCTGTCCGGGCTCATCCGCGTCGAGGCCGGCGGCAGCCGTGTCCCGGCGAGCAAGGAGAGCGTCATCGACGGCTCGCACCACTTCCGGATGGACGGACGTGGCGTCAGGGAGTTCGTCACCGACCAACTGCCGGCGGCCGTCGCGAGCGTGCTCGACGCCAACGGCCTGACCGGGGACGACGTCGACCACTTCGTCCCGCACCAGGCCAACGGCGCGCTGCTGGCCGACGTCTGGCCGCTCCTCGGGCTCGGCCGGGCCCGCCAGGTGCTCACCGTGGAGCGGCACGGCAACACCAGCGCCGCCTCCATCCCGATCGCGCTCGACCACGCCCGTGGCGAAGGCGCGTTCGCGGACGGCGACCTGCTGCTCCTCGCCGGTTTCGGCGGCGGCATGTCGGTGGCCACCGCGCTTATCCGCTGGCACGAACGGCCTGCGGCCGGGTCGGGAGGGCCGCCCCATGCGGACTGAGCCCGCGGCGCGGCGGGATCGCGGCCCGGCCGCCCGCCGGGCGGCGACCGGCCCGCTGTGGGACCCCCGCCCGCCGTGCGACGACGCCGTCGCCTGCTGGTCGATGGGCGGCGGCCTGCCGGGCCGCCAGGTCTGCCTGCCGGGCTGCGACGCGCTCGACGACGGGCCCACGGCGCCCGCCTCAGGCGCCGACCCCGGCGGTTAGTGCGGTGTCCCGCTCGCGTGGCGGCGAGCGCGACCGGCGCGCCGCGGTGTCCCGCTGGTGCGGTGAACGCGGGGCCTGGCTCGCGTGGCGAACCTCGCGGTCAGCCTGTCGCGTCGCCCGCCTCAGGCGCCGACCCCGGCGGTTAGCGCGCGGTGTCGCCGGCGCCTGCGCGGCGGCGCGCTCGACGGCGAGCGTGACCGGCGCGGCGCGTCGCCCGGCTCGCGCGGCGAACACTGCGTTCCGCTCGCCCGGCCAACGCCGGGCCTGGCTCGCGCAGCGCATCCCGCAGCGACCCCGCCGCATCGCCCGGCCCGCGCGGCTAGCGCGGCGCGTCGTCGGGCTCGCGCAGCGACCCCGCCGCGTCAGCCTGTTCGCGCGGCGAATCCCGCGGGGCGATGATCCGCCGCGCGCACTCCGCCACGAACCGCTCGTGCTCCGCCAGCACGGCCGCGTCCGGCTCCCCGTCGAAGAGCAGCCGCACGATCTGCGGCACCGCGAACCAGTAGTTGACCATCCCCAGCAGCACGATCATCAGGTGTCTGGGGTCCAGCTCGGGGTCGACGGTGCCGGCCTCCTGGGAGGCGCGGACGGCGTCCAGCTTGTCGGCGAAGTGGGCGCGGCGCTCCTCGATCGCCGTGTCGCTCCGCATCCCGATCCCCTCCATCCCCTCCCACAGACAGAGCCTCAGATAGCGCGGGTCGTGCCGGTAGTGCCGGAACAGGCCCGCCACGTACTCGTCCAGCGCGTTGGCCTCAGGGGTGACGGTGTCCCCGTTGTGCCGCAGGTACTCGCTGAGCACCTGCTCGAGCAGCTCCTCCTTGAGGCCGTAGTAGCGGTAGATCGACTCCTTGTTCGCCCGCGCGTTGCGGGCGATCCGGTCGACCCTGGCCCCGGCCACGCCGTGCTCGGCGAACTCGGCGAGCGCGGCGGCCATGATGCGGCTCTTGGTGTCCAGCGACGTCATATGCCACTTCCTCCACGGGGTTGCCACACGGGAAACCATGCGGTTTCATGACGATAGCGCCCAACCAAACGGTTTGACTGTGTGGTTTGACTCCTTCGTCTAACTAACTAGTTGCAGCTGGGTAACCCAACCCGGCCCCGAAGGAAGACAGTTCGCATGCAGATAACGCCATCCCCCCGCTTTGTCTGGCTGCTGACGTTCGCGTGCGGCCTGACGGTGGCGAACCTGTACTACACACAGCCGTTGCTGCACGCCATCTCGGAGAGCTTCGGCGTCTCCCAGGGCAGCACGGGCGCCGTCGTGACCGCCACCCAACTCGGGTACGCCGCCGCCCTGGTGCTCCTCGTGCCGCTCGGCGACATCGTGCCGCGCCGCCCGCTGGTGTGCGGCCTGCTGCTGGTCGACGCCGCCGCCCTCACCGTCAGCGCGGCGGCGCCCAACCTCACCACCCTGATCGTCGCCGCCTGCGTCGTCGGCGTCAGTTCCGTGGTGGTGCAGATCCTGGTCCCGTTCGCGGCCTCGGTGGCCGGCGACGCCGCGCGCAACCGCGTCATCGGGATGCTGCTGAGCGGGATGTTGATCGGCGTGCTGCTCTCCCGCACCTTCGCCGGGCTCGTCTCCGAGGCCGTCAGCTGGCGCGCGGTCTACGCCCTCGCCGCCGTCTTCATGCTGCTCGCCGCCTCCGTCCTGTTCCGGCTGCTCGGCCCGCGCCCCGCCGACCTCAGCATCACCTACCGGCAGCAGATGCGGGCCATCGTCTCGGTCGCCGCCAGCCAGCCCGTGCTGCGCCGCCGTTCGCTCATCGGCGCCTGCGTCTACGCGGCCTTCAACTGCTTCTGGACGACGGCCGCGTTCCTGCTCGCGGACGACCCCTACCACTTCGACCAGGGCGACATCGGCCTGTTCGGCCTGGTCGGCGTCGCGGGCGCGCTCACCACCAACCTGGCCGGCCGGTACATGACCGACGCGCGGCAGAGCGTGCTCTCCGGTCTCATGCTCTCCGCGCTGGCGCTCTCCTTCCTCGCGATGGGGGCCGGCGGCGAGAGCCTGCTGCTGCTGATCGTCGGGGTGTTGGTGATGGACGCGACCGTGCAGGGCGTGCACCTGCTCAACCAGGGCGTGATCTACGCCCTTTCGCCCAGCGCGCGCGCCCGGCTGACGGCCGTCTACATGACGAGCTACTTCATCGGCGGCGCGCTCGGCTCGGCCATCGGCTCCGCCGCCTACCAGATGGCGGGCTGGGCGGGCGCCTCGGCGGCCGGCGGCGGCCTGTCGCTGGTCGCGTTCCTCGCCTGGGCCGTCAGGCCCAGATCCACCAAGCGCGCGGAGCCGACCGGACCGCAGGCTCCGGAAATCGCCACCGCCCGTACCAGCTAACGTTTACACGCACGTTTCAGAGACGATGTGCGGCACTTCGGCAGGGAGAAATTCTCGGCATTCTCAAAAACGCTTCCCGTGGCCTCTCCGTGATCAATATCGCGTCATTTATATGGTCTGGATTTGGGGATCCCTTGGGGTTACCTTTAAGTGCACTCCAATGACCAGGGGTGCTTGACCACACGACTGGGGGTCGTCATGTTGGATGTCACGGAAAGTCAGGAGAGAGGGAGTGTCACCGGTCGCGTCACGGTCGGAATCGGGAACGGCGTTGTCCGCCTCGGTGTCGAGCGGATGCTCCAACTCATGCCCCGGGAGCCCGAGATAAGCACCAGGTCGGGCCTCGCCGGCGCGCTGGACTCGGGCCTCCACGCGGGCGACGTGCTGATCGCGCTCCTCAACGAGGTGGACGAGGACTCCGCCAACGAGCTGCGGGACACCGTGGCCCGCGGCGTCGGCATCGTCCTCCTCGTCGAGGAGGGTGACCTCTTCGATTTACCGAAGGTCATGGGGCTTCGTGCCGGATTCGTCAGGGCCAGCAGCGTCAACGAGTCCAGCCTGCGCAAGGCGGTGGCCGCCGCGGCGAACGGCGGTGCCGCGATCCCGGAGGAACTCGCCTCCGATCTGGTGCGTTTCGCGGGCCGACACAAGGCACCACCACAGGTCCGACTGAGGCTCACCCCACGGGAACAGGAAGCCCTGGTTCTCATGGTCGAGGGGATGAGCAACAAGCAGATCGCCCGCGGTCTGCAGATATCGCAGAACGGCGCGAAGCGGCTGGTGGCCAACATCCTGGCGAAGATGGACTGCAACAACCGCACGCTCGCCGTTTCGAGGGCCCTCAGGGAGGGCCTGTACGAACGTTATGCGCACGCCAGGCAAGCGGCGCCGTAGCGCCTCGCCGCCCCGCCCGCCCCGTCATGCCAGTGACCGGTCCCCGCCACCCCACCGGGCGGGGGCCGGTCGACGTTTCGGGCGCCCGGCGGACCGGTCCGCCGGACCGGGGTCAGGCCGAGCCGCCCTTGCGGGTGGCGCGCAGGAACTCCCGGTTCATGGTGGTGATCGAGGACAGCGGGATGCCCTTGGGGCACACCGTGGTGCACATGCCGGTGACGGTGCAGCCGCCGAAGCCCTCGGCGTCCATGGTGTCGATCATGTCGAGCACCCGGCTCTCGCGCTCGGGGGCGCCCTGCGGCAGGGAGTTGAGGTGCACCACCTTGGCCGAGGTGAACAGCATCGCCGAGCCGTTGGGGCAGGCGGCCACGCAGGCGCCGCAGCCGATGCACTCGGCGTGCTCGAACGCGGTGTCGGCGGCCGGCTTGGGCACCGGGGTGGCGTGCGCCTCGGGGGCGCTGCCGGTCGGCGCGGTGATGTAGCCGCCGGAGCCGATGATGCGGTCGAACGCCGACCTGTCGACCACCAGGTCCTTGACCACCGGGAAGGCGGCGGCCCGCCAGGGCTCGACGTCGATGGTGTCGCCGTCGCTGAAGCTGCGCATGTGCAGCTGGCAGGTGGTGGTGCGCTCCGGGCCGTGCGCGTCGCCGTTGATCACCATGCCGCAGGCGCCGCAGATGCCCTCCCGACAGTCGTGGTCGAAGGCCACCGGCTCCTCGCCGCGCAGGATCAGCTGCTCGTTGAGGGTGTCCAGCATCTCCAGGAACGACATGTCGGGGGAGACGTCGGCCACCTCGTAGGTGGTCATGGCACCGGGGGACTCCGGGGCGCGCTGCCGCCAGATGCGCAGGGTCAGGTTCACGCGTAACTCCGTTGCGTGGGGTGGACGTACTCGAAGGTGAGGGCTTCCTTGTGCAGCACGGGCGGCCGCCCGGTGCCCGTGAACTCCCAGGCCGCCGCGTAGGAGAACTCCTCGTCCCGGCGGGCGGCCTCGCCGCCCTCGGTCTGGCTCTCCTCGCGGAAGTGGCCGCCGCAGGACTCGGTGCGGTGCAGCGCGTCCAGGCACATCAGCTCGGCCAGCTCCAGGTAGTCGGAGATCCGGTTGGCCTTCTCCAACGACTGGTTGAGTTCCTTGCCGTCGCCCGGCACCTTCACGCGGCGCCAGAACTCCTCGCGCAGTTCGGGGATGCGGCCGAGCGCCTTGCGCAGCCCGGCGTCGCTGCGGGCCATCCCGCACTCGTCCCACAGCAGTTCGCCGAGCTCGCGGTGGAACGAGTCGGGCGTGCGGTCGCCGTTGTTGGACAGCAGCCGGTAGAGCCGGTCGGTGACCTCGAACACGGCGTCGGTGACGGCCGGGTGGTCCTTGTCGACCTCCTCGTGCGGGTGACGCGCCAGGTAGTCGGCCAGGGTCGAGGGAAGGATGAAGTAGCCGTCGGCGAGCCCCTGCATGAGGGCCGAGGCGCCCAGCCGGTTGGCGCCGTGGTCGGAGAAGTTGGCCTCGCCGATCGCGAAGAGCCCCGGGATGGTGGTCTGCAGGTCGTAGTCGACCCACAGGCCGCCCATCGTGTAGTGGATGGCCGGGTAGATCCGCATCGGCACCGTGTACGGGTCCTCGGCGGTGATCCGGGCGTACATGTCGAAGAGGTTGCCGTACTTGGCCTCCACGGCCGGGCGGCCCAGCCGGGCGATGGCGTCGGCGAAGTCCAGGTACACGCCCTGGCCGCCGGGGCCGACGCCGCGACCCTCGTCGCACACGTTCTTCGCCGCCCGGGAGGCGATGTCGCGCGGCACCAGGTTGCCGAAGGACGGGTAGATCCGCTCCAGGTAGTAGTCGCGCTCGTCCTCCGGGATGTCGGCGGGGGCGCGGTCGTCGCCCGGGCGCTTGGGCACCCAGATGCGGCCGTCGTTGCGGAGCGACTCGCTCATCAGCGTCAGCTTGGACTGGTGGTCGCCGGATCGCGGGATGCAGGTCGGGTGGATCTGGGTGAAGCAGGGGTTGGCGAAGTAGGCGCCGCGCCGGTGGGCGCGCCAGATGGCGGAGGCGTTGGAGTTCTTCGCGTTGGTGGAGAGGTAGAAGACGTTGCCGTAGCCGCCGGTGGCCAGCACCACGGCGTCGGCCAGGTAGGTGTCGACGCGGCCGGTGATCAGGTCGCGGGCCACGATGCCGCGGGCCCGTCCGTCGACCACGATCAGGTCGAGCATCTCGGTGCGCGGCCGCATCTCCACGTTGCCCGCCGCGATCTGCCGGGAGAGCGCCTGGTAGGCGCCGAGCAGCAGCTGCTGGCCGGTCTGGCCGCGGGCGTAGAAGGTGCGCGAGACCTGCACGCCGCCGAACGAGCGGGTGTCGAGCAGTCCGCCGTACTCGCGGGCGAACGGCACGCCCTGGGCCACGCACTGGTCGATGATCTCCACCGAAACCTGGGCGAGGCGGTGCACGTTGGACTCGCGGGCGCGGAAGTCGCCGCCCTTGACGGTGTCGTAGAAGAGACGGTGGACGGAGTCGCCGTCGTTGCGGTAGTTCTTGGCCGCGTTGATGCCGCCCTGGGCCGCGATCGAGTGGGCCCGGCGCGGGGAGTCCTGGTAGCAGAACTGCAGGACGTGGTAGCCCTGTTCGGCCAGGGTGGCGCCGGCGGCGCCACCGGCGAGACCGGTGCCGACCACGATCACGGTGTGCTTGCGGCGGTTGGCCGGGTTGACCAGCTTCGCCTCGAAGCGGCGGCGGTCCCAGCGTTCGGCGATCGGTCCCGACGGCGCCCTGGTGTCCTGGATCGGGTCGCCCGTCGTGTAGTCGAGGTAGCTGAGGGAGTCGCTCATGGTCGTCACTACTCCACGATTCCGGTCATGACGCCGACGGGGACGGAGAGGAAGCCGACGGTCAGCAGCAGGGCGAGACCGTTGGCGACGCCCTTCAGCAGGCGGTCGCGGTCGCGGCCCCCGGCGCCGAGGGTCTGGGCCGCGGCGTGGAAGCCGTGCCTGATGTGCAGGCCGACGGCGAGCATGGCGACGACGTAGATGACGTTGCCGTACCAGGTGCTGAAGGAGGCGACGATGTTCTCGTAGGGGCGGCCGGCCTCACCGTTGGGGTTCACCGTGCCGGTCGTCAGGTCCAGGATGTGCCAGACCAGGAACAGCGCGATGATCACGCCGCCCCAGCGCATGGTGCGGGTGGCGTAGCTGGTGTGCGCCGGGCGGTGCCGGTACCGCACGGGCCGGGCGGCGATGTCGCGGCGGCTGAGCTGGTAGGCGGCCGTGCCGTGGGCGACGACGGCGGTCAGCAGGGCCACCCGCGCGATCCACAGGAACCACGCGTGGTGCAGCACCGGCTCGCCGATGGTGCGCAGCCAGTGGCCGTAGCCGTTCATCTCGTCGGGGCCGAAGAAGACCTTGAGGTTGCCGGCCATGTGGACGACCAGGTACAGCAGCATGATCGTGCCGCTGACGGCCATCACCGTCTTCTTGCCGACCGTGGAGTGCCAGAACCTGGCCGGCGCGGACGACGGCCGGCGGCGCTGGGGGGTCTTGGGGGGAGTCGGCGTGCGTGTCGCCAGAGCCATGTGATCGACGGTAGGAGAGACCCACGGAATCAGTCCAAGACATAGATCGGCTGCTTTCGATAGGTGATGCCTATCGTGCCGCCGTACGATTCCGGTCATGCAGCTACAGCAGCTCCGCTACTTCACGGCCGTCGCCGAGACCCGGCACTTCACGCGCGCGGCCCGCCAGGAGCACGTCGCCCAGCCCTCCCTCTCCCAGCAGATCCGGGCGCTGGAGCGGGAGCTCGGCGCCGAGCTGTTCTCCCGGGCCCGCGGCCACATCACGCTGACCGACGCGGGCGCCGCGCTGCTGCCGCTGGCCCGCCGGATCCTGGCCGACGCGGAGACGGCCCGCCGCGAGGTGCAGGAGGTCGCCCAGCTGCGCCGGGGGCGGCTGCGGCTCGGCGCCACCCCGAGCCTGTGCGCCAGCCTGGTGCCCGACGTGCTGCGCACCTTCCGGGACAGCTACCCGGGCGTGGAGCTGAAGGTGCACGAGGACGGCTCGCAGGACCTGGTGCGGATCCTGGCCGCCGGCGACCTCGACCTCGCGCTGATCATCACCCCGCTGACCGCGCAGGGGCCCGCGCTGGCCACCACCGAGCTGCTGCGCGAGGAACTGGTGGTGATCTCCTCGCCGGCCGGGCCGCCGCCCGGGGCCGGCGGGCGGATCAGGGTCGAGGACCTGCGCGACCAGCCGCTTGTGATGTTCCGGCACGGCTACGACCTGCGCGAGCTGACCCTCGCGGCCTGCCACGGGGCCGGCTTCGAGCCCTCGTTCAGCGTGGAGGGCGGCGAGATGGACGCGGTGCTCGGCTTCGTGCGCGCCGGCCTGGGGCTCGCCGTGGTGCCCAGCATGGTGGCCGACCGCTCGGGTCTTCGGGCCACCCCGTTCGCCCCGCCCGGGCTGCACCGGACGATCTCGGTGGCGCACCGGGGCGACGTCTCGCCGCCACGGGCCGCGCGTGAGCTGCAACGCATTCTCATGAGCCACCGCGGGCGGTTCCCGGATCTGGGATAGCATCCCGCATATGGGAGAAGCGTTGGAGGACCCGATCGACCGGCGGCTGGCCACCAGGCTCGGCGAGCTGCGCCGCGAACGCGGCCTGACCCTGGACGAGCTGGCAACCAGAGCCGGCGTCAGCCGGTCCGCGCTCTCCCGCCTGGAGCGGGCCGAGATCAGCCCCACCGCCGCCCAGCTGGGCCGCCTCGGCACGGTCTACGGGCTCACCATGTCCCGACTGCTCGCCGAGGTCGAGCGGGAGCCGCCCCAGCTGCTGCGCGCCGACCAGCAACCGGTCTGGCGGGACGAGGCCACCGGGTTCACCCGGCGCTCGCTCTCCCCGCCGCACCCGGGGCTGCGCGCCGAACTGGTCGAGGGCACGCTGCTCGCCGGCGCGACCATCGACTACGACGCGCCACCGGTCGCCGGTCTTGAGCACCATCTGTGGCTGCTCGCCGGCGAGTTGGAGCTGACCGTCGATGACCGCCCGCACCTGCTCGCCCCCGGCGACTGCCTGCGCTACCGGCTCTGGGGCGCCTCCCGCTTCCGCTGCGCGGGCCCGACGCCGGCCCGCTACGCCCTGGCTGTCGTCCTCCCGTGAAGGAGTCCACGCCCATGCACGACCGTCCGGATCCGGCACTCGTCAGCCTGTCGACCGGCGCCCAACTGCTTGACCACGTCGACGCGTTGGCCGACCTGCTGGTAGACACCGTCGCCGGCGGGGCCTCCGTCGGCTTCCTGGCGCCGTTCGAGCGCGCCGAGGCCCTGGCCTGGTGGGCCGCCCAGGCCCCGCTCCTGGCCGACGGCCGACAGACGGTGTGGCTCGCCAGCGGTGCCGGCGGCCAGCCGCTCGGCACCATAAGCCTGCTCAGGGCCGACAAGCCCAACAGCCGGCACCGCGCCGAGATCGTCAAGCTCATGGTGCGCCGCGACGCCCGCGGCCGGGGCGTGGGCGGCGTGCTGCTCGCGGCCGCCGAGGCCGCCGCGCTGGCCGAGGGCCGGACCCTGCTGATGCTGGACACCGAGACCGGCAGCCCCGCCGAGGCGCTGTACGCGCGGCGGGGCTGGACCAGCATCGGCGTCGTGCCGGGCCACGCGGCCGCCCCCTCGGGCGAGCCGCGGCCCACGACCTTCTTCTACAAGTCGCTCTCCGCCTGATCCCGCGCCGCCGACCGCTGCTCGACCGCGATACCGGCCAGCGCCAAGAGGCCGCCGGCCACCAGCGCGAGCGGCAGCAGCATCCACACGAACACCGCGCACATCAGCCAGGCGAACGCCAACAGCACGGAGCCGCCCGGATCGCGCACCGCGTGCTCGGCCGACTCCCGTACCAGCGCCAGCGGTTCGGCCCGCTCCGGGCGCCAGCCGGCGGCGGCGCGCAGCACCAGCACCCCAAGTGCCGCCATCATCAGCGGCGTCACCAGCAGCAGGCCACCGGCGCCCGGCAGCACGTCGGCCTGCGCCAGCGACAGGTTCCACAACAGCACGAGCGCGGCCACGGCCGCGGCCAGCCCGGCCGCCCACAGCGAGCGGCAGGCGGCCGCGAAGTCCCGCAGCAGGTCCGCCACCCGCACGCTGTCCCCCGACAGGTGCCGCCGCAGGTGCGCGGCGCCCGCGGCGAGCGCCGGCAGCGCGGTGACCACCGGCAGCGCCAGCACGGCCACCAGCACCCCGACGATCACCACCTCGCCGAAGAGCGCGAGGCTCGCGCCAAGACGCTTCCCGCCGCTCCGACCCGCCACGGCGCTCATCCCTTCAACCCCTGGGTGGCCACACCCTCCACGATGTACCGCTGGAAGAGGATGAAGAAGATCATCACCGGTGCCAGCGCCAGCACGGCCGCCGCCATCTGCGCACCGTAGTCCGAGACGGAGGTCTGGTCGGTGAACTGACGCAGCATCAGCGGCAGCGGGTACTTGTCCGGGCTCCGCAGGTAGATCAACGGCGCCAGGAAGTCGTTCCAGCTCCAGATGAACGCGAAGATCGACGACGTCGCCAGTACCGGACGCATCAGCGGCAGCATGATGGCGGAGAAGATCCGCAGGTGCCCGGCGCCGTCGATGCGCGCCGACTCGTCCAGCTCGCGCGGCAGGTTCCGCATGAACTGCACCATCAGGAAGACGAAGAACGCCTCGGCGGCCAGGAACTTGCCGACCAGCAGCGGCAGGTACGAGTCCGTCCAGCCGATCTCGTTGAACATGATGAACTGCGGGATGATCACCACGTGGAACGGCAGCAGCAGGGTGCCGATCATCAGGCTGAAGAACAGCCCCCGGCCCGGGAAGTCGATGCGGGCGAAGGCATACGCCGTCACCGAGCACGACAGGCAGACGCCGACCACCGAACCGACGGCCAGGAACAGGGAGTTCCCGAAGAACGTCCAGAACGAGATGCCGCCGATGCCGTCCAGCGCGTTCCTGAAGTTGTCCAGCGTGGTGTCGTCCGGGATCAGCCCCGTCTCACCGATGATCTGGTTGGTCGGCCGGAAGGACGACAGCAGCATCCAGACGCCGGGGTAGAGCATCACGATGGCGATCGCCCAGACCACGGCGTGGAACACGACGGTCCGCCCGGCCCGCCGCCGCTTGGCCCGGCGGCGTGACGTCTCGTGCTGCTCAGTGAGGGTGGCGGTGCTCATCGGCCCTCCCCGGTGTAGTGGACCCAGTAGCGGGAGGTCCTGAAGAAGATCAGCGTGATGACGCCGACCACGATCACCAGGAGCCAGGCCATCGCCGCCGCGTAGCCCAACTGCCCCTGCCCGAAACCGCGCTGGTAGAGGTAGAGGGTGTAGAACAGCGTCGAGTTGGCCGGGCCGCCGCGGCCGCCGGAGATGATGAACGCGGAGGCGAACACCTGGAAGGAGTGGATCGTCTCCAGCACCAGGTTGAAGAACAGCACCGGCGAGAGCATCGGCAGCGTGATCCGCGTGAACTTGCGCCACGGACCCGCCCCGTCCACCTCGGCGGCCTCGTACAGCTCGCCCGGGATCTGCTTGAGGCCGGCCAGGAAGATGACCATCGGCGCGCCGAACTGCCAGACCGTCAGCAGGACCATCATCGGCATCGTCTTGCCCGGGTCGCCGACCCAGCCACCCTGCCAGGTGCCGAAGAAGTCGCCGACGTCGTCGACGATGCCCTGGTCGTTGAACATCGCCTTCCACACGATGGCGATGGAGACGCTGGCCCCGATCAGCGAGGGCGCGTAGAACATCGACCGGTAGGGGCCCTGGCCCCGGCGGCGGTTGTTGAGCAGCATGGCCACGCCGAGCGCGGCGGCCAGCTTGATCGGCGTGCCGACGATGGCGTAGGTCAGCGTGACCTGGACCGAGTCCAGGAAGCGCGGGTCGTCGAACAGGCGGGTGAAGTTCTCCACGCCTATCCACTCGCCGCCGCGGATCGGGTGGAAGTCGGTGAAGGCCAGGTAGAGCGAGGCGATCATCGGCCCCGCGGTCAGGGCGATGAAGCCGAGCAACCAGGGCGCCAGGAAGGCGTAGCCGGCCCGGGTCTCGGCGGCCCGCCGCGACGGCCGCCGGTTCTGCGGCCGTCGCGGGGGCTTGCCGACCTGAGCGGACCGGGTCGCCTCATGGGTGATGGTCATGAGGGGGTTCCGTTCGGTGAATCGGTGTCACACGGGTCACATGGAGCCGACGCCGGTCAGGAGGTCACCAGGAGGTTGGACGCCTCGGAGAACCAGCGCTCGACGAACTCGTCCACGGAGATCTGCCCGTACTGGAACTCCTGGGAGAGGACCTCCACGTACTCGGTCTCCAGGGCACCGAAACCCTCCGGCTGGAACGGCACGGTCGCGGTGGCGTAGCCCTCGTCACGGACGCGCTGCTCGTACTCGATGACCCGCTGGTCCAGGCCGCCCTCCTCGACCTCCAGCGCCTCGAGCCGGGTCTGGGAGGACGGCACGCCCAGGTCGGTGCCGATGATCTGGCCCGCCTCCGGGTCGTTGATCAGGAAGTCGATCAGCGCGGCGGCCTCCTCGGGGTGGGCCGTGTTGGCGCCCATCGCCAGCTGCATGGTCGGCTTGAAGAACATGTGCTTCTGGCCGTCGGCGCCGGTCGGCATCGGCATCAGCTGGATGTTGTCGCTGCCGAGGTCGTTGCTGTAGCCGCTGATGAAGTTGTCCCAGTGGAACTCGACGGGCGCCTCGCCGCTGGTGAACCCACCCTTGGGCAGGAGCTGTTCGCCGCGTTCCAGCGGGAAGAAGGCGTCGCCGCCCGCGGCCTCGCGAACCGGGTCGGCGCTGCTGATGAAGTCGCGCATGTCGTCCTCGGTGAAGTTCATCTCGCCGGTCTCGGAGAACGGCTCGACGCCCTGCTGGACGAGGTACTGCATGAAGAACCACCAGGTCATGGTGTAGTCACCACCGCCGTACACCTGGGGGTCGCGGTCCGCGCCGGCCTCGCTGGCCGCCACGACGAAGTCCTGGTACTCCTCCCAGGTGTAGTCCCAGTCGGGCAGCTCGACGCCGAGTTCCTCCACCAGGTCCGGGTTGACCATCAGCGCCAGGGTATTGGAGCCCGTGGGAATGGCGGCCAACTGCTCATTGGTGCGGCCCGACTCGAGCAGCCCCTCGTCGATCGTCGAGGTGTCGATGCCGTTTCCCTCGAATTCGGTGAGGTCGTACAGCAGACCGTTGTTGGAATATTCCAGCAGTCGCGAGACGTCCATCTGCAGCACATCAGGGAGTTCGCCCGAGGTGGCGTCGGTGCTGCGCTGGGTCCAGTAGTCCTGGAACTCGGCGAAGCTCGTCTGGACCGTGATGCCCGGGTTCGCCTCCTCGAAGAGATCGATGGCGGCCTCGTAACGCTCGGACCGCTCGTCGCTGCCCCACCAGGTGAAGTTGAGCGTCACGTTTCCGTCGTCGCCGCCGTCATCGCCCCCGGAGCCGCAGGCGGTAAGGGCCAGCGAACCGGCCAGGGCGAGAGCGATGCCGCTCGTCGCGGTCTTTCTGATTGACATAGGAGCCTCCCTGCTCTGTCAATGTGGAACTACACTCCGGAGGCGGTGGCTTGGCCCTTTTCGGTTCCGGCGCCCGGCCGAAGTGAATCGTTACAATACCTCCGGGTCCCCGCCCGGCAACCGGATCGCGGATAACTTTTCAGAAACGCCGTCGTGACCCGGCGAAACATGGATCGACCACTGGATCAACTACGAGATCCATCGGAATAGCGGTCGGCCATTCCGACCGGCCGACTCCGCCCCGCGAGGGAAGGGAACCGGCCGATCAGAAAGGCTATTCAGTTGAGTCTGGACATTCAGTGCCGAGCCGTGTAGCGGATGTTCGGCCGCGGTTGCCGGTCGGCCATCCCCTCCCCGATGAAGTAGCTCGGATGCGGGGGCTGGTTGTAGGCGACGTTCTGCCAGGCCACCGCGAGCCGGTACTGCGGGTCGTGCATCAGCGTCCGCAGCCGCAGCTCCGTCTCCTCGGTCGTCGTGTAGACCCGCAGCGCGGAGTCGTCCTGGGTGCGGTAGACGACCTCCTCGCGCCAGTCGCCGTACAGGTCCGCCTGGAGCACCGGGGTGCCCTTGGTGTAGTTGTTGGAGTAGACGCCGTCCGGCTGGAAGACCACGCGCTGCTCGCCCGACTCCCAGTCCCACTCGGCGACATAGGGCCGGCCGGCCGGATCCGTACCCTCCACGAAGTCGTGGTCGAGGATCTCGCGCAGCGGATCGCCGTCCCACCAGATCATGAAGTTGGCCGAGGGGATGTCCGTGCCGACCAACGTGCCGTCCGCGGCCCGGAGTTGGCCCTCGCGTGAGTTCCACGCGCCGGTCGCGGTGACCGCCCAGCTCTCGGCGCCGTCGTACCTCGGGTCGATGTCGCCCACGGCGCCGCGACCGGTGTCCCTGGTGCCCGGCAGCTCGTGGATGATCTCGCCGGTGGCCGCGTCCCTGAACGTCGCGCCCCGGTTGCCCGAGGCCGACATGGACTCGTGCGGCGCGAACACCTCGAGCCCAGGCCGGTCCGGCGCGAAGTCGCCGACGTGCAGCGCGTCCCCGTGTCCGAGCCGGGTGTTGTACAGCGGGGAGCCGTCGTCGTCGATCGTCATCGAGCCGTAGACGATCTCGTCCCTGGCGTCCCCGTCCACGTCGGCCACCGAGAGGTTGTGGTTGCCCTGCCCCTCGTACTCCCGACCCGCCTGCGCCGAGTCGAAGGTCCAGCGGCGCTCCAGGCTCCCGCCCTCGAAGTCGTAGGCGGCCAGCACCGTGCGCGTGTAGTAGCCGCGTGCGAACACCACGGACGGGTGCTCGCCGTCCAGATAGGCGACGCCCGCCAGGAACCGGTCCACCCGGTTCCCGTAGCAGTCGCCCCAGGAGCAGGTGTCGCCGCGCGGCGGCGTGTACTCCACGGTGTCCAGCGCGGCCCCGGTCTCGCCGTCGAACACCGTCAGGTACTCGGGCCCGGCCAGCACGTAGCCGGAGGCGTTGCGGTGGTCGGCGGTCGGGTCACCGATGACCGAGCCCGTGCCGTCCACCGTGCCGTCGGCCGTCTTCACCGCCACCTCGGAGCGGCCGTCGCCGTCGAGGTCGTAGACCATCAGCTGGGTGTAGTGCGCGCCGGCCCTGATGTTGGGGCCGAGGTCGATACGCCACAACTGCTCGCCGTCCAGCGTGTAGGCGTCCAGGTAGACGTTCCCCGTGTAGCCGGAACGCGAGTTGTCCTGCGCGTTGCTCGGCTCCCACTTCTGCACGATCTCGTAGCGGCCGTCGCCGTCGAGATCGCCGACGCTCGCGTCGTTGAGGCGGTAGGAGTAGGTGGCGCCGGTCGGCGTCACGCCGTCCGGCGGGCGGTTCACCGGGATCTCCCGGTACTGCCGCTCCCACACTCCGAACCGCTCGGTGCGCTCGGCGACCCGGCCGCCGCGGACCACCGCCACCTGGTAGACGGAGTCCTCGGTGCCGCGCGGGTCGGTGAAGCTGGTCGCGCCGGTGACCGGGCGGCGGGTGATGCGCTCGCCGTCCCGGTACACGTGGAAGGCGACGGATTCCTGGTCCAGGCCCAGCATCCGCCAGCCGACGAAGACGCCGTCCTCGGTCGCCACGGCCACCGGGGCGCGGTCCAGGTTCTCCATCTGGCGCGCCGGGCGGTGCGGCCGGTCGGCGTCCGAGGCGGCCGCCGCCGGGGCCGAGAGGCCGGCCGCGGCCGTGGCGAGGGCGGCGAGCGCCGCGGTCAGCAGCGTGCCGAGGCGGGGCGCGCGCCGAGCTCTCGGGACGGGGGCGGCGGCTCTGGTGCCCATCCGGTGCTCCTTTGCTCGTCGGAGGGTGGCGGTGCGTTCTGCTCTCGGGCCCGGGGCGGGGCTTTTCGGGATGAATCGATTCATTCGAGCGATGGAAAGCGCTCTCATTGCGGGCGAGTCTCGCAATCGCTGATCGGTTCCGTCAAGACTTGTGTAAGCCTGTTGGAACGTTGATGTTTGTTGACGGACGGCGGGCCGGTGCGTCCCGGCCCGCGTCGGGGAAGGGCGGCGGTCAGCCCACCCTGGTGATCACCAGGCCGTTGAGGTGGCCGGTCTGGCCGTAGACGGTGACGCTCAGCTGGCCGTCCCGGACGTCGACCAGCGTGAAGGTCTGCCGGGTGATGGCGTTCGGCGAACCGATCACCTGCCCGCGGTCGCCGCCCTCGAGGACGAAGCCGGAGCGGGAGGAGCCGGCGGCGTCGCCGACGTAGGCGGTCACCGCGTAGGTGCCGTTCGGCGTGTCGGTCCTGAACTCGTAGCGCCCGTCGAAGTAGGCCACGAAGTCGCGCCCGAGGTCGTCGGTGCCGGGGCCGCGGTCCCGGGTGATGAGGCCGGTGGCGTCGGTGAAGCCGTAGCCGCGCTCCGGCGTGTACAGGGTCTCCGGGCTCACCCCGACGAAGCTCTCGGCGACCGGGCTGTCGGCCGGGCCGAAGTCGTACCGCAGGTCGGCGGTGCGGGTGGTGAGCCGCAGCCTGGGCGAGGGGGCGGACTGGCCGCGGCCGTTGACCGCGATCACCCGCAGGTCGTAGGCGGTGTCCTCGGCCAGGCCGCCGATGTCGGCCAGCGGGATGGGCGAGGTGGTGGCGAGGGTGTACTCGTCGTCCGGCACGTCGCGCCGCCGTCGCTGGATCCGGTAGAGCTCGGCGCCCGGCACCTCGTCCCAGGTGAGCCTGGCACCCTCGTGCGAGACCAGCGTCGCGGTGGGCGCGACGGTCGGCCGGTCGGGGCGGTGGCGCGGTGGCGCGGTGTTCCGGACGTGGCGCGCCAGCGGGACGCCGAGCCGGGCCACGTCGAGCGCGATCAGCCGGGCGATCCGGACGGCGCCGTAGTGCTGGAAGTGGGTCTCGTCGATGGTGCCGAACGGGCGGTTGGGGTAGACGCCGGGCGGCACGTGCAGGAAGACCGACCTGGCCTCCTCGATGCCGACCCCGTCCAGGTAGGCGCGGCTCGAGGCGGAGAGGTCGACCAGCGGCACGCCCTCCTCGGCGGCCACCTCGACGGCCTTCGCCACGTACTCGGGGAAGGAGACGTTGAACTTCCCGGTGGCGCGGTTGAAGTCACGGCGCGAGACGGGCGTGACCACCACCGGGACGGCGCCGCGGGCGCGGGCGCCGCCGATGTAGTCGTTGCGCAGGAACTCCTTGTAGTCGGCCGGCGGGGTGTAGCGCTCGGGCCGGCTGATCGTGGCGTCGTTGTGGCCGAACTGCACGAACAGGTAGTCGCCGGGCTGGATGACGTCGAGGATCGCCTGGAGTCGGCCCTCGGCGATGAAGCTCCGCGAACTCCGCCCGCCGATGGCGTGGTTGGCGACGGTGACGGCGTCCGAGAAGAACTGCCCGAGCACCTCGCCCCAGCCGGCCTGGGGCGCGTAGTAGGGGTCGTAGGTCTGGGCGGTCGAGTCGCTGGCGATGTAGATCGTGGGCCCGGTCGCGGTGCCCGCCGAGTCGGTCGCGGTGCCCGCCGAGTCGGCGGCGCGGGCGGTCCCGGGCAGCGCGAGGCCGGCGGCGCCGGCCGTGGCCGCGCCGGCGAGCGCGGCCCGCAGGACCGTCCGTCTGCGGTGGCCCGTGGGGGGCGTGGCAGCTCTTCCGTCCATCCGTTCACTCCTGTGTGGTTGGTGGCACGGGCTTGCCGGCGGGCAGGGCCGATCCCGGGGTGAATCGATTCATAAGCGGGATGTGGCGCGCGGCTCGTGAAACGTTCATCGGGATGGCGCGCGCCCGGCGGCAAGCGCTTGCTGATCGTGCGCCCAGAGTGTTCCCGGCGGGCTTGGCGGGAGTCAAGGGGTGTGACGGTGTGATGAGTTGGGCCCGTCACGCGGCTGGCGGCGCGGGCCTGGTCGGCGGCAGGCTCGTGCGGGGGGCGCTGGCACTGACCCCGGCGGCGCCCCACGCGACGCGTGGTGATCGGGTACGGCGACGATTCGGCGCACGAACCGTCCGGCATGATGCGGGCGAACCCCGCCACGGTCACGGTGGACCCGACGCGTCGTGCGGTGGGCGCCCGTGCGCCGGGTTCGCGGCGACTGTCAGTGGGCGGTGGGACGATCGCCGGATGACAGAGGAGATCATCCCGATCCTGCGGGTGGGGGACGCCGCCGCGGCGGTCGCCTGGTATGCGCGGCTCGGCTTCGTCCAGCAGTGGGAGCACCGCTTCGAGCCCGGCCTTCCCGTGTTCACGGAGGTCGCGCGCGGTGCGGTGCGGCTCTTCCTCTCCGAGCACGAGGGGGACGCGCGCCCCGACACCCTGGTCTACCTGCGGGTGCGCGATCTGGACGAGGTCGCGGCGGAGTTCGGCGTCCGGCCGGAGGAGGCGCCGTGGGGGCGTGAGATCGAGCTGCGCGATCCGGACGGGAACCGGCTGCGGATCGGCACGCCGAGCGGTTGAGCGGTCGCCTGGCCGGCGCGGCTCATGCCGTCGCCCGTCGCCCGTCGCCCGTCGCCCGTCGCCCGTGGCGCGGGCCCGGGTGGGTGCCCGGGCCCGCGGGGGGTCACTTCTTCAGTGGCTGGTTGAAGCGCAGCATGTTGCCCGCCGGGTCCCGGAAGGAGCAGTCGCGGACGCCGTAGGGCTGGTCCGTGGGCTCCTGCAGCACCTCCGCGCCCGAGGCGCTGACGCGCTCGAAGAGGGCGTCGCAGTCGTCCGTGGAGAAGATGACGCCGCGCAGCAGGCCCTTGGCCATCAGCTCCGCCATGGCCTGCTTGTCGGCCGGCGAGGTGTTCGGGTCGGCGGCCGGCGGTTCCAGCACGATGTTCACGTCCGGTTGGGAGGGCGCCCCGACGGTCACCCAGCGCATGCCCTCGAAGCCGACGTCGTTGCGGACCTCCAGGCCGAGGACGTCGCGGTAGAAGGCGATCGCCTTGTCGTGGTCGTCGACGGCGATGAAGCATTGGGAAAGGCTGATGTTCATAGTGATCACGCTACGGCTGGGGGGCGGCGCTCGCTTCTCCGTTCCTGACCGGTCGGGTGTGGATCTTGGCGATGCACGCCGGAATGGCCGCGCCGTGATCATGGTCCCGGGCCCGGTAGGCGCTCGGGCTCTCGCCGACCAGCTGGGTGAAGCGCGTGCTGAAGGAGCCGAGCGACGTACAGCCGACCGCGAAGCAGACCTCGGTCACCGAGAGGTCGCCGCGCCGCAGCAGCGCCTTGGCCCGCTCGATGCGGCGGGTCATCAGGTAGCTGTAGGGCGTCTCGCCGTAGGCGGCGCGGAAGCTGCGGGCGAAGTGGCCGGTCGACATCAGGGCCTCGCGCGCCAGCGCCGGGACGTCCAGCGGCTGGGCGTAGTCGCGGTCCATCCGGTCGCGGGCCCGCCGCAGCCGGACGAGGTCGTCGAGGTCCTGCCGTCTCACCCGGTCAGTCTGCCACGGCGGGCTTCCATGATGGGCGGCCGGAACCGATCAGGAATGAAGAAGCACCGGTCAGAGACGTGTACCTAGTGTTCGAGCCATGGACATAACCATTCACTGGACCTTCCTCCCGCACGACGACCCCGAGGCGTCCCTGGCCTTCTACCGCGACACCCTCGGCTTCGAGGTCCGCAACGACGTCGGCAGCGGCACGATGCGCTGGATCACCGTCGGCCCCGCCGGTCAGTCCGGCACCGCGCTCGTCCTCGAGCCGCCGGCCATGGACCCCGGCATCACCGAGGAGGAGCGGCGCACCCTCGTCGAGATGATGGCCAAGGGCAGCTACGGCCGCATCACCCTGGCCACCACCGACCTGGACGCCACCTTCGCGCGGGTGCGGGACAGCGGCGCCGACGTCGTGCAGGAGCCGACCGACCAGCCCTACGGGTTCCGCGACTGCGCCTTCCGCGACCCCGCGGGCAACATGATCCGTTTCAACGAGGTCCGCTGAACCACCGTCGTGCCGACGAAGGTGAATCAGACATACTGCACGACGCCGGTCGGATTCAGCCAGGCGACGCCGAGACCACGACCGCGAGGGCGGCCCTCGCACGACCCGGATCCCCGACCCGGATCCCGACACCATGGAGAACACGATGAGCAAGGCCACGGGGAAGGACGCGCCCGCGCCGCACGCCGCCGACAGCCACGATCTGATCCGCGTGCACGGCGCGCGCCAGAACAACCTCAAGGATGTCAGCATCGAGATCCCGAAGCGCCGGCTCACGGTGTTCACCGGCGTCTCGGGCTCCGGCAAGAGCTCCCTGGTCTTCGGCACCATCGCCGGCGAGTCGCAGCGGCTGATCAACGAGACCTACAGCGCCTTCGTCCAGGGCTTCATGCCGACCCTGGCCCGGCCCGAGGTCGACGTGCTCGACGGCCTGACCACCGCCATCGTCGTCGACCAGCAGCGGCTGGGCGCCGACCCCCGTTCCACGGTCGGCACCGTCACCGACGCCAACGCGATGCTGCGCGTCCTCTTCAGCCGGCTCGGGCAGCCGCGCATCGGGCCGCCCAGCGCGTACTCCTTCAACACCGCCTCGGTCCGGGCGAGCGGCGCGATCACGGTCGAGCGCGGCGCCAAGAAGGCCGTGAAGGCGACCTACTCCCGCACCGGCGGCATGTGCACGCGCTGCGAGGGGCGCGGCGCCGTGTCCGACATCGACCTCACCCAGCTCTACGACGACTCCAAGTCGCTCGCCGAGGGCGCGTTCACCATCCCGGGCTGGAAGTCGGACAGCTTCTTCACCGTGCGGGTCTACGCGGAGTCCGGCTTCGTCGACCCGAACAAGCCGATCCGCGAGTTCACCGAGCGGGAGATGGCGGACTTCCTCTACCGGGAGCCGACCAAGGTGAAGGTGGAGGGTGTCAACCTCACCTACGAGGGGCTGATCCCCAAGATCCAGAAGTCGTTCCTGTCCAAGGACAAAGAGGCGATGCAGCCGCACATCCGGGCGTTCGTGGACCGGGCGGTCACCTTCACCGAGTGCCCCGAGTGCGGCGGCACCCGGCTCAGCGAGGCGGCCCGGTCGTCGAAGATCGAGGGGACCAGCATCGCCGACGCGTGCGCCATGCAGATCAGCGACCTGGCCGAGTGGGTCCGCGGCCTCGACGAGCCCAACGTCGCGCCGCTGCTCACCGCGCTGGGCAGGACCCTGGACTCGTTCGTGGAGATCGGCCTCGGCTACCTGTCGCTGAACCGCTCATCCGGCACGCTCTCCGGCGGTGAGGCGCAGCGCGTCAAGATGGTCCGGCACCTGGGTTCCTCGCTGACCGACGTGACCTACGTCTTCGACGAGCCGACCATCGGCCTGCACCCGCACGACATCCAGCGGATGAACGACCTGCTGCTGCGGCTTCGGGACAAGGGCAACACGGTGCTCGTGGTGGAGCACAAGCCCGAGGTCATCGCCATCGCCGACCACGTCGTCGACCTGGGCCCGGGCGCCGGCGCGGCCGGCGGCACCGTGTGCTTCGAGGGCACCGTCGAGGGGCTGCGGGCCGGCGACACCATCACCGGCCGCCACCTCGACGACCGGGCCGCCGTCAAGGAGACGGTGCGCCGGCCGACCGGCACGCTGCCGATCCGCGGCGCCACCACGAACAACCTGCGCGACGTCGACGTGGACATCCCGCTCGGGGTGCTCACCGTCGTCACCGGCGTCGCCGGCTCGGGCAAGAGCTCGCTGCTGCACGGATCGCTGGCCGGGCGCCCGGGTGAGGGGGTGGTGGCGATCGACCAGGCCCCGATCCGTGGCTCGCGGCGGAGCAACCCGGCGACCTACACCGGACTGCTCGACCCGATCCGCAAGGCCTTCGCGAAGGCCAACGGCGTGAAGCCGGCGTTGTTCAGCGCCAACTCCGAGGGCGCCTGCCCCAACTGCAACGGCGCCGGGGTCGTCTACACCGACCTGGCGATGATGGCCGGCGTCGCGACCCCCTGCGAGGAGTGCGAGGGCAAGCGGTTCCAGGCGGCGGTGCTCGAACACCACCTCGGTGGCCGGGACATCAGCGAGGTGCTCGCCATGTCGGTGGCCGAGGCCGAGGAGTTCTTCGGCGCCGGCGAGGCGCGCACCCCGGCCGCGCACGCCGTGCTCGGCCGGCTCGTCGACGTCGGGCTCGGCTACCTGACGCTCGGCCAGCCGCTCACCACGCTCTCCGGCGGCGAGCGGCAGCGGCTCAAGCTGGCCACCCACATGGCGGAGAAGGGCGGCGTCTACCTCCTGGACGAGCCGACCACCGGCCTCCACCTGGCCGACGTCGAGCAACTGCTCGGCCTGCTCGACCGGCTCGTGGACTCCGGCAAGTCCGTCATCGTGATCGAGCACCACCAGGCGGTCATGGCGCACGCCGACTGGATCATCGACCTCGGCCCCGGCGCCGGCCACGACGGCGGCCGGATCGTCTTCGAGGGCACCCCCGCCGACCTCGTCGCCGCCCGTTCCACCCTCACCGGCCAGCATCTGGCGGCCTATGTCGGTGCCTGACGCCCGGGCGGGCGGCGAGCGGCCCGCCGGGGCGTACGATCGTACACATGGTCAAGGAGCACTTCGCGGGCGATCCGCGCACGCACCTGGAGCGGATGCTCGCGGGTGACCTCTACATCGCCGACGACCCGGAGATCGGCAGGCGGCTGCGGCACGCCATGCGGCTCGCCGCCCGCTACCAGGCGGCCTGCGTCGAGGACCCGGACTCCGCCCGCGCCCTCCTGGTCGAGCTGCTCGGCTCGCTCGGCGAGGGCGCGGAGGTGCGGCCCCCGCTGTACGTCGACTACGGCAGCAACATCAGCATCGGGGCCCGCACCTTCGTCAACTACAACCTGACCGCGCTGGACGTCGCCCGGATCACCATCGGGGAGGACTGCCAGATCGGCCCCAACGTCCAACTGCTCACCCCGACGCACCCGTTGGAGCCCGAGCCGCGCCGCGACAAGCTGGAGGCCGCGCGCCCCATCACCATCGGCGACAACGTCTGGCTCGGCGGCGGGGCGATCGTGCTCGCCGGCGTGACCATCGGCGACAACTCCGTGATCGGCGCCGGCGCGGTGGTCACCAGGGACGTCCCGGCCGACGTCGTCGCGGTCGGCAACCCCGCCCGCCCCGTCCGCGAGCTCTGACGAACGAGGCTTCCGGCGTCGCCCCGATCAGGGACGGTCCGGCGCGGCCGAGCCCGTGCCGGACCCAGGCAGGGCCCGGACGGTCTCGGCCAGGGAGTCCTCGATCGGCGTCGGGGTGAGGCCGAAGGTCTCGGTCGCGGCGGTGGAGTCGAGGACGAAGGGCCCTCTGAACTGGTACTGGGTCTCGCGCAGTTCGCGGACCAGGGGGTCGAACAGGCCGCCGAGCCACAGCACCGGGCGCGGCATGGTGGCCAGCCGGGGGGCGGGGGCGCCGGCGATGTCGCAGGCGAGCGAGGTGAGTTGGCGGATGGAACGCGGCGGGGCGCTCGGCACGTGCCAGGGGCGGCCCCAGGCGCGCTCGTCGCCGGCGGCCGCGACCAGGATGCGGGCGACGTCGCCGACGTAGGTCCAGCTGTGCGGGGCGTCGAGGTCGGCGGGGACCCGGGCCCGGCGGCCGGCAAGGGCCGCGGGGAGCGCGGCGGCGGTCAGCATCGAGAGGGTGCCGGCGCCCAGGTAGTCGGCGCCGCGCACCTCGGTGGCTCGGACAAGGCCAGCCTCGTGTGCGGCCAGCGCCTCCTGCCACAGGCGGGCCCTCAGCCGGCCCTTGACGCCCGTCGCGCGCAGCGGGGCCGCTTCCGTGACGGCGCCGTCGAACGGGCCGTACCCGTAGAGGTTCGAGGCGGTGACCAGCACCGCGCCGGAGGACTCGGCGGCGCCGAGCACGGC
This sequence comes from Streptomyces sp. NPDC127098, assembly GCF_042722465.1. Taxonomy (NCBI): domain Bacteria; kingdom Bacillati; phylum Actinomycetota; class Actinomycetes; order Kitasatosporales; family Streptomycetaceae; genus Streptomyces; species Streptomyces sp. NPDC127098. Next base: position 7,592 of record NZ_JBHXFJ010000059.1, on the reverse strand, counting down.
GGCGGCCAGCGGCGGCCACTCCTCGGCCCAGCGGTGGTAGGGCGGAGCGGCGCAGTTGTAGAGGGCCGTCGCCCCCTCGGTGAGCTCCGCGAGCCGGGCGGCGTCGGTGGCGTCCGCGGCGACCCGCTCGATCTCCGGGTGCTCGGGGCCCGTGCCACGCCGCGTCACCAGGCGTACCCGCTCGCCGCGTTCGGCGAGGAGAAGGGCGGTGGCCGTGCCGACCGGGCCGGCTCCGACGATCACGTGCTGGGGCATGACGTTGACCTCCTGGTACGCCGTTCTGTTTCGAGAACGGTGTTCTCTATGTAGGGGTAACCGTACACACGGGAATCCTGCCGCGCAAGAACAGTGTTCTCGAATCGCTCCCCCGTTCTCCTCGCGTGCCATAATCCGGTGTCATGCCAGGAAGAACACTCCGCCAACGCGTGCGTGCCGAGATCACCGAGGAGATCCTGGCGGTCGCCCGCCGGCATCTGGCCTCCGAGGGGGCCAATCTCTCCCTGCGCGCCGTGGCCCGCGACACCGGGCTGGTGCCGTCGGCGCTTTACCGCTACTTCGACAGCCGGGACGCGCTGCTCAGTGCCCTGATCACCGAGGCGTACGAGGCGCTGGCCGGCGCGGTGGACGCCGCTGTCGCCGCCTCGCCGACAGCGGGCCAGGCCGAGCGCTGGCTCGCCCTCTGCCACGCCGTGCGCACCTGGGCGCTCGCGCACCCGGCCGAGTACGCCCTGATCTACGGCAGTCCGGTGCCCGGTTACGCCGCGCCGCGGGAGACGGTGGGACCGGCCGCCCGGATCCTGCTCACGCTCGCCGGCATCCTGTTCGCCAGCGCGTCCGGCGGCGGCCGCCAGGCCGTGCCCGAGCGGCCGCTGCCGCCCGCGATGCGGGAGGACGTACGGCGGCTGATGGGCTACTGGCCCACCGAGCCCCCCGAACTGCCCGTGCCGCCGGACGGGGTGCTCGCCATGGCGCTGACCCTGTGGACGCAGCTCTTCGGCCTGGTCACCTTCGAGTGCTTCGGCCGGCTCGACGGCATGATCGACGCCCGCCACGAGTACTTCGACCACCAGGTGCGGGTCATGGCCGACCTGGCCGGCCTGGGCCTGCCCGACCCCGCCGGCCCACCGCGGGAGACCTGACGCCGTCGCGGGGCGACCGCTACCGCGCCCGGCCGTCCTGACCACGACGCCCCGCGGGAGGGTTCCGCGGGTGCGCGTCGTGGACCAACAGGGCTATCTGGACTCGGTTGTTGAGGCCGAGTCGGGTGAGGATCCGGGACACGTGGCTCTTCACCGTCGGGACGGCCAGGTGGAGTTCGCGGGCGATCTCCGCGTTGGAACGGCCGCGGCCGACCGCCTCGGCGACCTCGCGTTCGCGCTCGCCGAGCAGCGCCAGCCTCGCGCGCGCCGTGGCGGCCAGGACGTCGTGGCCGGTGCCGCCCGTGACCTGGTCGATGAGCTGCCGGGTGACGGCCGGCGAGAGCACCGGGTCGCCGGCGGCCACCGTGCGGATGGCGGTCGCGATCTCGCCCGGCGGGGTGTCCTTGAGCAGGAAGCCGGCGGCGCCGGCGCGCAGCGCCCGCACCACGTGCCCGTCGGTGTGGAAGGTGGTCAGGACCAGCACCTCGGGCGCCTCCGGACGGGCGCGCAGCGCCTCGGTCGCGGTCAGCCCGTCGACGCCGGGCATCCGGATGTCCATCAGCACCACGTCGGGGCGGTGCGCGGCGACCAGCGCCGCCACCTCGGCGCCGTCCGCGGCCTCCGCGACGACCTCGACGTCAGGGGCGCCGCCCAGCATCAGGCGCAGCCCGGCTCGCACGATCGCGTCGTCGTCGACGAGCAGGACCCGGATCATCGGCCGCCCTCCTTCTCCGCCACCGCCGGCCAGGGTAGCCAGGCGCACACCAGAAACCCGCCCCCGGCCGGTCCCGCCCGCAGCTCGCCGCCGGCCAGTCTGGCGCGTTCGGTCAGCCCGAGCAGGCCATGACCGCCGCTCTCCCGGCGGGTCGGGGCTGCGGTGGGCGGCGCGGAGTTGGTGACCTCCACGGTGAGCCGGCCGGCCGGGCGGCCGGCCACCCGGATGGTGACGGCCGCGTCCGGCGCGTGCTTGCGGGCGTTGGTCAGGGCCTCCTGGACGATCCGGTAGGCGGTCCTGCCCACCAGGGGCGGCGGCGCGGGATCGGCCGGCGGTCCGATCAGCTCGATCGACCCGCCGGCGGTGCGGGCCTCGGCCACCAGCCGCGGCAGGTCGGCGAGTTCGGGCTGCGGACGGTCGCCGTTCGCCGGGTCGGTACGCAACACGCCGATGACCTGGCGTAGGTCGCGCAGTGCCAGGTGGGCGCTCGCCCTGATCACCCCGGCGGCCGTGGTGATCTCGTCCCGGCTGGCGCCGGTGTTGAACTCCAGCGCGCCGGCGTGCACGCTCAGCAGCGACAACCGGTGCCCCAACACGTCGTGCATCTCGCGGGCGATCTCCTCCCGCGCCTCCCGCCTGGCCCGCTCGGCCCGCAACTCGGCGTCCGCCTCGGCCAGTTCCGCGCGCTCGCGGAGCGAGGCGATCAACTGCCGGCGGGAGCGCCTGAAGAGCCCCCAGCCGATCGCGCCGGCCAGCAGCGCGAAGTAGGTGCCGGCCGAGGAGGCGCGGTCCTGGCTCAGCTCGGGCAGCTGCCAGAGCACGGCGGGGAGCGGGGCGAACGCCAGCGCCGCCACCCAGGCCGTCACGCGCCAGGGGCGGTTCGCGGCCACCGTGAACAGCGCCACCATGGCCGGACCCGTCAGGTAGTGCGCCTGGCTGCCGGCCAGCAGCAGCGCCACGGCCAACTGCGTGGGCCAGCGCCGCCGCAGCAGGACGGCCGCGCATCCGAGGCCGCCGACCAGCTGGTCGACGGCCCGCCAGGCGGGGCCGGGAGCGCCGTCGACCGGTATGGACTGCGAGCTGATCGCCGCGAAGCAGGCGGCGAAGAGCAGCAGCGCGAGGTCGGCGGCCCAGTCCCGGCGGGTGCGGTGGACGGGAGGCAGGCGGCGCATGCCTCGGCAATCTACGCGCGACGCGGCCGGTCCCGGCGGCCCGGGCGACGACGCGATACCAAAGGACGAGCGGAGACCTACCTTCGTCCTGGCGGGTCGGAACCGAAGCCGGACGCGCGGCGCGCCCCGGGGCTCGTAGCGTCGAGCCATGATGTCGACCGAATCCCGCAGGTCCCCGCTCGCCGTCGGGTCGGGCCTGCTCTGCTTCGTCCTGGTCGTCGGCGGCGCGAGCGGGCTGCTGAACGAGTGGCTTGGCTGGTTCCGCGTGTTCGGCTTCCTGCGCTTCCTGGCGCCCGAGGGCTACGAGGTGTACAGCTATGTCGTCATGATCGCGGTGGGGGCGGTGATCGGCGCGGCCGGCGAGCGGGCCGGCAGGTAGGGCGGCGCGGCGGGAATCCCCTGGCCGGCTGTCAGTGGTGGCTGGGAGTATCGGGGCATGGACACGGAGCGGGGGAGGAGCCCGGTCGAGGCGCGGAGCCGCGAGGAGTTGGCGGCGCTGGTCGGCTCGGGGGCGAGGGTGAGGTGGCTGATGTTCTGGCGGCATCGGCCGCCGGAGGCGGACGGCTCGGCGGGGCCAGGGGTGTTCAGCCAGTGGTGCCCCTCGCCCTTCGTGGTGGACGGGCAGGAATACGCCACCGCCGAGCACTGGATGATGGCCGGCAAGGCGCGGCTCTTCGACGACGCGCGCTCGGTGGAGCGGATCCTCGCGGCCCGGCATCCGGCCGAGGCCCAGAAGCTGGGGCGGCTGGTGCGCGGGTTCGACGAGCGGCGCTGGGCGGCGGCCCGCTTCGAACTCGTGGTCCGGGGGAACGTGGCGAAGTTCGGCCAGGACCCGGCCCTGCTCGCCTACCTGCTGGGGACGCGCGACCGGGTGCTGGTCGAGGCGAGTCCGCTGGACCGGATATGGGGCATCGGCCTGGCGGCGGACGACGACCGGGCGGTGGACCCGGCGTGCTGGCCCGGCACGAACCTGCTCGGCTTCGCCCTCATGGAGGCGAGGGCCAGGCTGGCCGTGGCGCGGGCCTTCCGGCGCGGCGTAGCCGGCGGCCCGGCCCCGGTCACCGCCGGGCGAAGTGGGTGACCACGACGCCGTTGTCGAAGGACTCGGCTCGTCGCGGGGGCGGTCGAGCGGATCGTGGGGGAGGGCTGAGCGACCGTCTGAAGAGGGCTAGTCGTCGGCCGCGTCGAGGCGTCGGGCGATGGCGCGCAGGCCGAGGGCCAGGTCGGCGGCGCTCGGGGCGCGGTCGGGGTCGACCAGCCACTGGTGGATGAGGCCGATGGTCAGGGCCATGTGGACCGAGCCGATGGCCCGCGCCTCCCGCTCTTCGCCGTCCGCCTCGGCGCCGACGCCGTGCAGTTCCTCCGCCATCCGGGGGCGGGACCGCTCCAGTGCCTCGGCGATCTGCCGGCGGATCTCCTCGGAGCGCTCGGCCTGGGCGTAGGCCTCCACGGCGGCGACCAGCATCGGCCGGTGCGTGGTGACCGACTCGATGATGTCCGACCACATCCGGTCGAGCCGCTCGGCGTCGCCCCCTTCGGCCGCCGGCTCGGGCCGCGGTACCGTGCGGTCGCCCCACTCGTGCAGCGCTTCGAGCAGGGCGGCGTTGAGCAGGGCCTCCTTCGAGCCGTAGTGGTAGTTGATGGTGCCGAGCGGGGCCTCGGCGGCCGCGGCGAGGTCGCGCGAGGTGATGCGGGCGTAGCCGCGCTCCGCCAGGAGGCGCCTGGCGCCGGCCATCAACCGCTCACGGTGTCCCATGCGGTCACCCTATCGCGGGCTTGAACGACCGTTCAGACGAGCCGTCGTACGGCTGCCGCCGCCTTGAGGTCCGCCCACAGTCCAGGGCCGGCCGCGACGCGCGGACCGAGCCTGAGCACCGTCGTCTTCTCCAGGCCCCGGACGTGGAGATGGACCTCCGTCGGGCCGGGGTGGGCCAACACGGCCTCCTTCAGGCGCCGCACCGAGGCCGGGGTGATCGCGGACTCCGCCATCTCGAGCCGGACCGGGGCGTCGGAGCCGGCGTGGCTCAGGTCGGGTACCTGGAGTTCCATGGCGACGAGGCGGGGGACGTCCTCGCGTTTGTCGAGGCGGCCCTTGACGAAGACGACGGCGTCCTCGACGAGTTGGGTGGAGACGAGTTGGTAGGTGGCGGGGAAGAACATGCAGTCGAGGGAGCCGCCGAGGTCCTCGACGGTGGCGATGGCCCAGGGGTTGCCCTGTTTGGTCATCTTCCGCTGGAGTCCGGAGATGATGCCGCCGATGGTGACCACCGCCCCGTCGGGGTGGTCGCCGCCGTTGAACGCCGAGATCGCCGCGTCCGCCTTCTCGTCCAGGATGTGCTCGATCCCGAACAACGGGTGGTCCGACACGTACAGACCCAACATCTCCCGCTCCTGCGCCAGGAGCCGGGGCTTGGGCCACTCGGCCTCCGCGAAGTGGACCGGCGGACCGAGCACCGGCGACGAGTCGGAGGACGCGGTGCCGACGCCCCCGAAGAGGTCGAACTGCCCCTCGGCCTCCCGCCGTTTGACCGCGACCGCCGCGTCGATCAGCGGCTCGAACCGCTCGGCGAGACCCCGCCGGGTGTGGCCGAGCTGGTCGAAGGCGCCCGCCTTGATCAGCGACTCGGTGGCCCGCTTGTTGCAGACCACGACCTCGGCCTTGTCGAGGTAGTCGGTGAAGTCGGCGTACTTCCCCCGTGAGTCGCGGGTGCGGATGATCGAGTCCACCACGTTCCGGCCCACGTTGCGGACGGCCGTCAGGCCGAAGCGGATCCGGTCGTCTCCGCTGGGTGTGAAGTCGGCGTCCGACTCGTTGACGTCCGGCGGCAGCACCCTGATGCCCATCCGGCGACACTCGTTGAGGTAGACGGCCATCTTGTCCTTGTCGTCCTTGACGGACGTCAGGACGCCGGCCATGTACTCGGCCGGATGGTTGGCCTTGAGATAGGCCGTCCAGTAGGAGACCAGGGCGTAGGCGGCGGCGTGTGCCTTGTTGTAGGCGTAGCCGGCGAACGGCACCAGGGTGTCCCACACGGCCTGGATCGCCTCGTCCGAGTAGCCCCGCTCCCGCGCGCCGCGCTGGAAGGTGACGAACTCCTTCGCCAGCACCTCGGGTTTCTTCTTGCCCATGGCGCGGCGGAGCAGGTCGGCCTGTCCGAGCGAGTAGCCGGCGAGCACCTGGGCCGCCTTCTGCACCTGCTCCTGGTAGACCACCAGACCGTAGGTGACGTCCAGGACGTCACGCAGTGGATCCGCCAACTCCGGGTGGATCGGGGTGATCTCCTGCTGGCCGTTCTTGCGGAGGGCGTAGTTGATGTGGCTGTTCATGCCCATCGGGCCCGGCCGGTACAGGGCGGTGACCGCCGTGATGTCCTCGAAGTGGGTCGGCTTCATCATGCGCAGCAGCGACCGCATCGCGCTGCCGTCGAACTGGAAGACGCCCAACGTGTCGCCGCGTCCCAGGAGTTCGAAGGTGGCGCGGTCGTCGAGCGGTAGTGCGAGCAGGTCGAGCCGGTCGCCGCCGGCGCGCTCGATCAGCGCGAGTGCCTCGTCCATGATCGTGAGGTTGCGCAGGCCGAGGAAGTCCATCTTCAGCAGACCGAGCGACTCACAGGTGGGGTAGTCCCACTGGGTGATGGTGACCCGGTCGGTGTGCCTGACCCAGACCGGGATGTGGTCGGTGACGGGCTCGCTGGACATGATGACGCCGGCCGCGTGCACTCCCATCTGCCGGACCAGGCCCTCCACGCCCCGCGCGGTGTCGATGACCTTCCTGACGTCCGGCTCGTTCTCGTACATCGACCTGACCTCGGCCGCCTCGGCGTAACGCGGGTGGTCCCTGTCGGTGATGCCGGAGAGCGGGATGCCCTTGCCGAGGACGTCGGCCGGCATGGCCTTGGTGATGCGGTCGCCCATCGCGTACGGGTAGCCGAGGACCCGGGTGGCGTCCTTGATGGCGTTCTTGGCCTTGATGGTGCCGTAGGTGCCGATCAGGCAGACCTTGTCGGCGCCGTACTTCTCGGTGACGTACCGGATGACCTCGCCGCGCCTGTGCTCGTCGAAGTCGATGTCGACGTCGGGCATGGAGACGCGCTCGGGGTTGAGGAACCGCTCGAAGATCAGCCCGTGCTCCAGCGGATCCAGGTCGGTGATGCCCATCGCGTAGGAGACCAGCGAACCGGCCGCCGAACCGCGCCCGGGACCGACCGCGATGCCCTGCGACTTGGCCCACATGATGAAGTCCGCGACCACGAGGAAGTAGCCGGGGAACCCCATCTGGATGATGACGTCCATCTCGTACTCGGCCTGGCGGCGGTGGCGTTCGGTGACGCCGCCCGGGTAGCGGCGGGCCATGCCGCGCGCGACCTCCTCGCGGAACCACGAGATCTCGGTGTGCCCCTCGGGCACGTCGAACCGCGGCATCAGGTCGCGCTTCTCGAACCAGCCCGTGGTGTCGACCCGTTGGGCGAGGAGCATGGTGTTGGCGCAGCCCTGCTGCCAGGCGTCCGAGGAGTCGATGGCGTACATCTCCTCGGGCGACTTCAGGTAGTAGCCCGTGCCGTCGAA
>NZ_JBHXFJ010000058.1:0-47714 GCF_042722465.1 Streptomyces sp. NPDC127098 | reverse complement strand
GCCGATGTTGGGGGAGTTCCGGGCGGTGGCCGAGGGGCTGTCGTACCGGGAGCCGCGTGTCGGGTTCGTGTCGACGGTCACGGGTGGAACTGCGGAGTGGTGTGATCCCGGGTATTGGGTGTCGCAGGTGCGGCGGCCGGTGCGGTTCGCCGACGCCATCCGGGCGGCGGAGGCTCAGTGTGTGGGCCGGTGGGTGGAGATCGGTCCGGGCGCCACCTGCACCGCGATGACGCTGGGCTGCCTTTCCCAGGGGCGGGAGGCGCTGTGTGTGCCGCTTCTCGTCAAGGACGCCGACGAGTCCCGCAGCGTGCTGGGAGCCCTTGCCCGACTGCACACCACCGGTACTGACCTGGACTGGGAGGCCCTGTTCGCCGGCACGGCAGCCCGCCGTATCGACCTGCCCACCTACCCCTTCCAACGCAGGCGGTTCTGGTTGGATTCGCGGTCGGGGCCCGGTGTGGGTGGTTGGGGTGTGGTGTCGGCTGCGCATCCGTTGGTGGGTGTGGTGGTGGAGTTGCCGGAGTCGGGTGGGGTTGTTCTGTCGGGGCGGTTGTCGGTTGACCGTAATCGGTGGTTGGGGGATCACCGGGTGTTGGGGCGGGTGTTGTTGCCGGGGACGGCGTTTGTGGAGTTGGCGGTGCGGGCTGGGGCTGAGGTGGGGTGTGGGGTGGTGGGGGAGTTGACGCTTCAGGCTCCGTTGGTGGTGCCGGAGCGGGGTGGGGTCGATCTGCGGGTGAGCGTGGATGGTGCGGACGGGGAGGGGCGGCGGGGGTTCGCGATTCACTCCCGTGCCATGGACGGCGTCGGTGGGTGGGTGCGGAACGCCTCCGGGTTTCTGGAGGTCGCCGGTGCCGGGGCGGAGGGGTTGGTGGTGTGGCCGCCGGTGGGGGCGGTGGAGGTGGGGTTGGAGGGTGTGTATGAGGAGTTGGAGAGCTCGGGCTACGGGTATGGGCCGGCGTTTCGTGGTCTGAGTTCGGTGTGGCGTCGTGGGGAGGAGGTGTTCGCGGAGGTCGCGGTGCCGGAGGGGGCCGGGGTGGATGTCTCGGGGTTCTGGCTTCATCCGGCGTTGTTGGACGCGGCGTTGCACGCCCAACTCATCGACAGCGATCAGGTGGCTGGCGGTCCGGTGTTGCCGTTCTCCTGGTCCGGTGTGGTGGTGCACGGCCCTGGGACGGGCTCGTTGCGCGTCCGGATCGCCCCAGCTGGGGAGGGCGCGGTCTCGCTGCTCGTCGCGGACGGGCAGGGACAACCCATCGCCTCCGTCGAGTCGCTGGCCGTCCGCCCCGTCGACCCCACCACACCCGACACCATGTACCGGCTGGCATGGCAGCCCGCCACGCTCGCGCCCGTGGACGACACGGTGGCCTCCGCCGACCTCGCCGTGGTGGGGCCCGACGCCAGCCGAATGGCCTCGGCGTTGGGTTCCTCGGTTCCGGTGTTCACCGACCTCCGCGATGTCGCGGGCGGCGGCGCGGCTGTGCCCCCCACCGTGCTGCTGAACTGCCCGGGCACCGACAGCAAGAACGTTCTCGACGGCGTGCGGGAAGTGGGCAACGCCGTGCTGGCGGCGGTGCGCACCTGGCTCAGCGAACCCGCCTTCGCCTCCTCCCGGCTCGTGTTGGTCACCACCGGCGCGGTCGGCGTCGGGGACGATCCGCCCGCCGCCCTCGAAACGGCGCCGGTGTGGGGGCTGGTCAGGTCGGCGCTGGCTGAGCACCCCGGCCGGTTCGCTCTGCTGGACATCGATGACCGGCCGTTGTCGTCGCACGTGCTGCGTGGCGCCCTGGACCCGGCTGAGCCGGAGAGCTGCCTGCGTGACGGTGAGCGGCTGGTGCCGCGCCTCGTTCGGGAGGCTCAGGACACCACGGGTGCCCCGGTCCTCGGGGTGGGTTTCGGAGCGGTGGGTACGGTGCTGGTCACGGGTGGGACGGGTGGGCTCGGTGCGGTGGTGGCCCGACACCTCGTGGTCCGGCACGGGGTCCGTCACCTGCTGCTGGTCAGCCGTCGTGGCCTGGACGCCCCAGGTGCCGGCGAACTCCGGGCGGAGCTCACCGAGTTGGGCGCCGAGGTGGCGGTCGCGGCCTGCGACGTCGCGGATCGGGACGCCCTCGCCGCACTCCTCGCCGCGATCCCCCCGGAACACCCGCTGACCGGCGTGGTCCATGCCGCCGGTGTCGCGGACAACGCGCTGGTCGACGCGGTGACGCCGGATCACCTGGACGCCGTCCTGCGGCCGAAGGGGGACGGGGCCTGGAACCTGCACGAACTGACCCTGGGGCTCGACCTGTCGGCGTTCGTGCTCTTCTCCTCGGCGGCCGGCTACGTGCTGGGTGCCGGACAGGCCAGCTACGCCGCCGCGAACGTGTTCCTCGACGCGCTCGCCGGGCACCGGCGGGCCATGGGGCTGCCCGCGCTCTCCCTGGCCTGGGGGGCCTGGGCGGAGGACGCCGGCATGCTCGGGCAGCTCGACGAGCAGGCGCTGCGGCGGCTCGACCGGCTCGGCCTGCCGCCTCTCACCACGGACGAGGGACTGGCGCTCCTGGACGCCGCACTGTGCGCGCCACCCGACCGTGGAGCGCTGGCCGTGCCGCTCAAGGTGACGCTCCCGGCGCTGCGTCGCAGACCGCAGGACGAGATACCCGTCGTCCTGCGCGGCCTGGCGGGCGGAACCACCCGGCGCGAAGCCCCGGTTCCCGCCCGCGGGGACACCGCCGGCGGCCTTGCCCGTGCCCTGGCCGGGCTGCCCGAGACGGAACGTGACGCCTACCTGCTCGACGCCGTCCGTGCCCAGGCCGCCGCGGTGCTCGGGCACGCGTCGCCGGCCGCCGTGGAACCCCGACGGGCGTTCCAGGAGATGGGCTTCGACTCGCTGGCCGCCGTCGAACTGCGGAACCGGCTCGGCGCGGCGGCCGGGACGGCACTGCCGGCGACCGTGGTCTTCGACCACCCCACGCCCGAGGCACTGGCCGGGCACCTGCGTGACCTGCTGACCCCGGAGCCGGCCGCGGACGCCCTCCAGCCGGTCGTCGAGGGCGTCGAACGGCTCGAAGCGGCGCTCGCGGCGGCGGAGCGGACGGGCGCCGACCGGGCGAGGATCACCGCCCGCCTCGAAGCACTGCTGCGCGGATGGCGCGGCGACCGGGACACCGCGGAGGAGGCCGGGGCCGACGACCTCGCCATGGCGACGGACGACGAACTCTTCCACGTGCTCGACGACGAACTCGGCATCTCGTGAACAGGCGGGCCATGGCGAACGACGACAAGCTGCGTGACTACCTCAAGCGTGCGACGACCGACCTGCGTCAGACGCGGCGGCGGCTGCGCGAGTACGAGCTCCGGGACGGCGAGCCGATCGCCGTCATCGGCATGGGCTGCCGCTACCCCGGCGGCGTGGCCTCGCCTGACGACCTGTGGCGGCTGGTCGCCGGGGGCCGGCACGCCGTGGGGGACTTCCCCGCCGACCGGGGCTGGGACGTCGACGCGATCTACGACCCCGAGCCGGGGCAGCAGGACAGGACCTACGTGCGGCAGGGCGGGTTCCTCTACGAGGCGGCCGAGTTCGACGCCGAGTTCTTCGGCATCAGCCCCCGCGAGGCCCGGCGCGCCGATCCGCAGCAGCGGCTGCTGCTCCAGGTGGCCTGGGAGGCGGTCGAGCGGGCGGGAATCGATCCGCGGTCCCTGCACGGCAGCCAGACGGGCGTCTACGCGGGGCTGATGTACCACGACTACCTGGGCGGCAGCCCCGGCGGCAGTCTGGTGTCCGGCCAGGTCGCCTACAGCCTCGGCCTGCGCGGCCCCGCGGTCACCGTGGACACCGCCTGCTCGTCCTCCCTGGTCGCCCTCCATCTGGCCGCCGGGGCGCTGCGCGGCGGCGAGTGCGCCCTGGCGCTGGCCGGCGGGGTCACCGTGATGGGCACCCCCGAGATGTTCGTGGACTTCAGCCGCCAGCGGGGCCTTGCGCCCGACGCCCGCTGCAAGGCCTTCTCCGGTGACGCCGACGGCACCGCCTGGGCCGAGGGCGTCGGCGTCCTGGTCCTGGAGCGGCTGTCGGACGCCCGCAGGAACGGGCACCGGGCGCTGGCCGTGGTGCGGGGCAGCGCCGTCAACCAGGACGGCGCGTCCAACGGCTTCGCCGCGCCCAACGGGCCGGCCCAGGTCCAGGTCATCGAGCGGGCGCTGGCCGCGGCCGGCCTCGCCTCCTCGGAGGTGGACCTGCTGGAGGCGCACGGCACCGGCACCGCCCTCGGCGATCCGATCGAGGCGCAGGCGCTGCTCGCCACCTACGGGCAGGGCCGCACCGCCGGCCGCCCGCTGTGGCTCGGCTCGCTCAAGTCGAACATCGGGCACGCACAGGCGGCGTCCGGGGTCGGCGGCGTGATCAAGGCGGTCATGGCCGTACGTGAGGCGCGGCTTCCCAGGACCCTGCACGTCTCCGAGCCGACACCGCACGTCGACTGGTCGTCCGGGACGGTCGCGCTGCTGACCGAGGAACGGGACTGGCCGGACGCGGGCCGGCCACGGCGGGCCGCCGTGTCCTCCTTCGGCATCAGCGGCACCAACGCGCACGTCATCATCGAACAGGCCGAGGACGAACCGGCCGGGGGCGGGCCCCCGGCCGCCCCCTCGGTGGCGCCGCTGGTGCTCTCGGCCCGCGGCCCGGAGCCGCTGGCCGAACAGGCGCGGCGGCTCGCCGACGCCCTGGCGGACCGTCCCGGCGTCGCCCTCGCCGACGTGGGGCACTCCCTCGCCACCCGCCGCACCGCGTTCGAGGAGCGGGCGGTCGTGATCGGACGGGACCGGGAGCGGCTGCTCGACGCCCTGCGCGACCTGGCGGCCGACCGGCCGCGGCCCGGCGTGGTCACGGGAAGGGCGAAGCCGGGCGGCAGGACCGTGTTCGTCTTCCCCGGGCAGGGGAGCCAGTGGGCCGGGATGGCCGCCGAACTCCTCGACGAGTCGCCGGTCTTCGCGGAACGCGTCGAGGCGTGCGAGAAGGCGCTCGCCCCGTATGTCGACTGGTCGCTCACCGAGGTGCTGCGCGGGGAGCCGGAGGCTCCGGCGCACGAGCGGGTGGACGTGGTGCAGCCCGTGCTGTGGGCCGTCATGGTGGCGCTGGCGGCGGTGTGGCGGGCGCACGGGGTCGAACCCGACGCCGTCATCGGCCACTCGCAGGGCGAGATCGCGGCGGCCTGCGTCGCCGGCGCGCTCTCGCTCGACGACGGGGCGCGCGTGGTCGCGCTGCGCAGCGGGGCCATCGGCCAGCTGCTCGCCGACCGTGACGGCGGCATGCTTCACGTCGCGCTCTCCGCGGAGCAGATGGTGTCGCGCCTGGAACGCCGGGGCGACGGGATAGCGGTCGCCGCCGACAACGGCGTCCGGTCCGTCGTGCTGTCCGGCCCGGGCGCCGCGCTCGACGAGCTGCGGGCCGAGCTCCTGGCCGAGCGCGTACCGGCCAAGCGGGTGCCGGTGGACTACGCCTCGCACTCCGCGGACGTCGAACTCCTGGAGCGTCGGCTCCTGGCCGACCTCGCGCCGCTCGATCCGGGCGAGCCGGACGTGCCGATGCTGTCGACCGTCACCGGAGCGTGGGTCGGGGCGGGAGAGCTCGACGCGCGGTACTGGTACGCGAACCTGCGCCGCACCGTCCGCTTCGCCCCGGTGGTGCGCGAACTCGCCGGTCGCGGCTGCACGGCCTTCGTCGAGGTGAGCGCGCACCCCGTGCTGGCGGCGAGTGTCCAGGAGACCCTGGAGGATCTCGACCACGCCGCCGTGGTGACCGGCACCCTGCGGCGCGGCGAGGGCGGTCTCGGCCGGTTCGCCGCCTCGGCCGCCGAACTCCACGTGTCCGGGGTGCCGGTGGACTGGGCGACGTTCTTCCCCGGCGGCGGACAGGCCGACCTGCCGACCTACCCGTTCCTGACCCGCCGGTACTGGCACGAGGAGGACGGCCTTCCCGCGCGGCCCGCCGTCGCCCCCTCCCCGGAACACCGGGTCGACCACGACTTCTGGCGGGCCGTCGAGGAAGGCGACCTGGGCGGGCTCGGCACCCGCCTCGGGGTCGCCGCCGAGGACCTGAGCCGCGTCGTGCCCGCGCTCTCCGACTGGCACCGCGCCCAGACCGAGGCGGCCACGGTGAACTCCTGGCGGTACCGGGTGGAGTGGCAGCCGCTGCCCGGCGTCGCGGCGGCCGGCCCGCCGCGGGGCCGCTGGCTGCTCGTCGCGCCGCCCGACGCGGAACCGGCCTCGGCGCTGGCGGACGCCCTCGCCGCCCAGCGGGCGGACCTGCTCCTCGTCGAGACGCCCGACACCCGGCGGGCCCAGCTCGCCGACCGGCTGCGTGCCGCCGTGGCGGGGCAGCCGATCGCCGGCGTCCTGTCGCTGCTGGCGTTCGACGACCCGGAGCACGGTGCCGACCGGGATCGGCTGGCCGAGGCCGTCGCCCTGACGCAGGCACTGGCCGACGCCGAGATCGTGGCCCCCCAGTGGCTGTTGACCCGCGGCGCCGTGGCCGTGCGGAGCCACGAGGACGTGGATCCGGCGGCCAGCGCCCTGTGGGGGCTCGGCACGGTGCTGGGTCTCGACCACCCCGGTTCCTGGGGCGGCATGGTCGACCTGACCGGGCCCGTCGACGGCCGGGCGGCGGACCGGCTCCGCGCGACGCTGTGCGGCACCGCCGGCGAGGACCAGGTCGCGATCCGGCCCGACGGCGGGTACGCGCGCCGGCTGGTGCGCGCCCTCCGGCCAGAACCCGCCACCACCGCCGAGCCGTGGCGCCCGCGCGGCACGGTGCTGGTCACCGGCGGCACCGGCGCCGTCGGCTCCCACGTCGCCCGGGCCCTGGCCAGGAACGGGGCCGACCACCTGGTCCTGGCCGGTCGGCGCGGGCCCGCGGCGGCGGGCGCGGCGCGGCTGGAGGCGGAACTCACCGCCCTGGGCGCCCGGGTGACCGTCGCCGCCTGCGACGTCGCCGACGGCGACGCGCTGCGCGCACTGCTCGACGCGCTGCCCGACGACGAGCCGCTGACCGCCGTGTTCCACGCGGCGGGCGTGCTGGAGGAGGAACCGCCGCTGGCCGAGACCACCCCGGAGCGGATCGCGGACCTCACCCGCGCCAAGACCGCCGGGGCGCGCCACCTCGACCGGCTGCTCGGCGACCTGGACCTCGACGCCTTCGTGCTGTTCTCCTCGGGCGCCGCCGTGTGGGGCACCGCCGGCCGGCCCGCCTACGCGGCGGCCAACGCCTACCTCGACGGCCTTGCCCAGCGCCGCAGGTCGCGTGGCGCCGCCGCCACCTCCATAGCGTGGGGCTCCTGGGCCGGGGGCGGCATGGTGGACGCCGAGTCCGGAGCCGCGCTGCGGCGCACGGGGCTGACCGAGATGACGCCCGAGCGGGCGCTCCAGGTGCTCGATCAGGCGCTGACCGACTCCGAGAGCCACCTCGTCGTCGCCGACATCGACTGGCACAGGTTCGCGCCCGTCTACGCCCTCGCGCGCCCCCGCCCGCTGCTGCGCGCCCTGCCCGAAGCGGTGGCCGCCCTCGACGACGACGCGCCGGGGACGCCCGGCCCCCAGGACGCGGCGGCGCGGGCCTTCGCGACCCGGTTCGCCCAGGCGCCCCCGGGGGAGCGGGAGCGGCTGGCGCTCGACCTGGTGCGGAGCCAGGCCGCGGTCGTCCTGGGGCACGACGGGCCCGCGGCCGTCGAACCGGGCCGGGCCTTCAAGGACCTCGGCTTCGACTCGGTCGGCGCGGTCGACCTGCGCAACCGGCTGAACGCCCACACCGGGCTGCGGCTGCCGGCCACCGTCGTCTTCGACCACGCCACCGCCAAGGCGCTGGCCGGATACCTGGCCGCGGCCCTCGGCGGCGGGGACGGCGAGCAGCCGGACGGTGAGGAAGGCCACGCCGTCCCCCTGCTCGCGGCCCTGGACCGTCTCGAGGCGCTGGCGGAGCGAACGCCGCGCGAGGAGGTCGACGCGACCCGGCTCACGGCCCGACTCCAGGCGCTGCTGAACCGGCTGAACCGGTCCCTCGGCGCGACGGAACCGGCGGCGCACCTGGAGGACCGGCTCGACGGAGCCACCGCCGACGACCTCTTCGCCCTCATCGACAAGGAGTTCGGGTCGACATGACCCCGACCACGCATGTCGCTGACCTGAACCGACGGATCGACAAGAGGCTCCGATGAACAACGAAGAGAAGCTTCTCGACTACCTCAAGCGCGTGACCGCCGACCTGCACCACACCCGCGAACGGCTGCGCGCGCTGGAGACGGCCGAACGGGAACCCGTCGCGGTCGTCGCCATGAGCTGCCGCTACCCGGGAGGCGTCGCCTCGCCCGACGACCTGTGGCGGCTCCTCGCCGAGGAGCGCGACGCGATCGGCCCGTTCCCCACCGACCGCGGCTGGGACCTGGCGGCCCTCCACGACGCCGACCCCGGCAGCTCCGGCACCAGCTACGTGCACGAGGGCGGATTCGTCGACGACGTCGGCGCGTTCGACGCCGCCCTGTTCGGCATCTCGCCCCGCGAGGCGCTCGCCATGGACCCCCAGCAGCGGCTGGTGCTCGAACTCGCCTGGGAGGCCATGGAACGCGGCGGGATCTCCCCCGACTCGCTCCACGGCGGGCAGGTCGGGGTGTTCGTCGGCAGCGGCGGCCAGGACTACTACGAGGACCTGTCCCGGCCGGCCGGAACCCGAGCCGTCGAGGACTACCTGAGCACCGGCAACGCGGCCTCCGTGCTCTCCGGCCGGGTGGCCTACGCCTTCGGCCTCGAAGGCCCGGCCGTCACCGTCGACACCGCCTGCTCGTCCTCCCTCGTCGCCCTGCACCTCGCCGGGCGGGCGCTCCAGCGCCGCGAGTGCTCACTCGCCCTGGCCGGCGGCGTGACGGTGATGTCCGCCCCAGGGCCCTTCGTCGCGTTCAGCAGACAACGCGGCCTCGCGCCCGACGGCCGCTGCAAGGCCTTCTCGGACGACGCGGACGGCACCGGCTGGGCCGAGGGCGCCGGCCTGCTGCTGCTCGAACGGCTGTCCGACGCCCGCCGTCAAGGGCACCCCGTCCTGGCCGTCATCCGCGGCTCGGCCGTCAACTCCGACGGCGCGTCCAACGGCCTGACGGCCCCCAACGGGCCCGCGCAGCAACGCGTCATCCGCCGGGCGCTGGCCGACGCCGGACTGGCGGCGGTCGACGTGGACGCCGTCGAGGCGCACGGCACCGGCACGACGCTGGGCGACCCGATCGAGGCGCAGGCGCTGTTGGCCACCTACGGGCAGGAGCGGCCCGCCGACCGCCCGCTGTGGCTCGGCTCCCTCAAGTCCAACATCGGCCACGCGCAGGCCGCCTCCGGGGTGGCGGGCGTCATCAAGATGGTCATGGCGATGCGGCACGGCCTGCTGCCCCGCACCCTGCACGTCTCGGAACCCAGCCGGCAGGTCGGCTGGGCCGAGGGACGGGTCGGACTGCTCACCGCGGCCCGGGAGTGGCCGCGCGACGAACGGCCGCGCCGCGCCGGCGTGTCGTCGTTCGGCGTCAGCGGCACCAACGCCCACCTGATCGTGGAGGAGCCAGAACCCGAACCCGCCGCACCCGCCGACGCCTCCCGGCCGGAGCGGCCGGCCGGCGCCCCGGTGCTGTGGCCGGTCTCCGGCCACACCGTGGACGCGCTGCGCGCCCAGGCCGACCGCCTCCGGGCCCACCTGGAGGAAGGCCCGGCGGCCGACCCGTCCGACATCGGCCGGTCGCTGGCGACCACCCGCGCCGCCCTCGACCACCGCGCCGTGGTGCTCGCCGAGGACACCGCCGACGGCATCGCCGGACTGGCCGCGCTCGCCGCCGACGAGCCGCACCCGGCGGTACCGCGCGGCATCGCGGACGGCGGGTCGACCGCCTTCCTCTTCACCGGGCAGGGCGCCCAGCGGGTGGGCATGGGACGCGAACTCCACTCCAGCTACCCGGCGTTCGCCGAGGCGTTCGACGCGGTGTGCGCCGAGTTCGACGGGCTGCTCGACCGGCCGCTGCGCGAGGTCGTGTTCGGCGCCGACCAGGAGGTGCTCGACCGCACGGAGTTCGCCCAGCCGGCGTTGTTCGCCGTGCAGGTCGCCCTGTTCCGGCTCCTCGACTCCTGGGGGGTGCGGCCCGATCTGCTGCTCGGCCACTCGGTGGGGGAGTTGGCGGCGGCGCACGTGGCTGGCGTGTGGTCGCTGGAGGACGCCTGCGCGCTGGTGGCGGCCCGCGGCCGGCTGATGCAGGCGCTGCCGGCGGGCGGGGCCATGCTCGCGGTCCGAGCCGCCGAGGACGAGATCCGGCCGCTGCTCGGCGAAGGTCTCGACATCGCGGCCGTCAACGGGCCCTCGGCCGTGGTCGTCTCCGGAGCCGGGGAGGCCGTGGCCGCCCTGGAGCGGAAGCTCACGGACCAGGGCCACCGGACGCGCCGGCTGCGGGTCTCGCACGCCTTCCACTCCCCCCTGATGGAGGAGATGCTGGACGACTTCGGACGCGTCGCCAAGTCGGTGACATACGCCGAGCCGACCATCCCGGTCGTCACCCACACGGCCAACGGTCCGGTCGCCGCACACGAGCTGTGCACGCCCGAGCACTGGGTCCGCCACGTCCGCGAGGCCGTCCGCTTCCTCGACGGCATCCGCCGCCTGGAGTCCGAGGGCGTCACCCGGTACGTGGAGATCGGTCCTGACGGCGTGCTCACCGCCCTCGCACGCGACTGCCTGACCGACACGGCGGACACCGCGTTCCGCTGCCCGACGCTGCGCCACGGCCGCGACGAGCACCGGACGCTGCTCACCGCCCTGGCGGGCCTGTTCACCACGGGCGGCGCCCTCGACTGGGAGGCCCTGTACGCCGGGCACGAAGCCCGCCGGGTGCCGCTGCCGACGTACGCCTTCCAACGCCGCCACTACTGGCTCGACGGCCGGACGTGGCGCGACCAGGCGACCGGCGCGGGCCTGGAGACCACCGGCCACCCGCTGCTCGGCGCGGCCGTCTCCCTCGCCGACACCGGCGGCCTCGTCCTCAGCGGCATCCTGTCCACCGGCCGGCACCCGTGGCTGACCCACCACCGGGCCGGCGACGCGGTGACCCTGCCGGGCACCGCGTTCCTTGAACTGGCGATCCACGCCGGCACCCAGGTCGGCTGCCCCCGGGTGGCGGAACTCACCCTGGACGCCCCGCTGGTGCTGCCGGAGCACGGCGGCCTGCGACTACAGGTCGCCGTCGGAGGCGCCGACGACTCGGGCGCCCGCCCACTCACCGTGCACTCGCGGCCCGAGGAGGCAGGCCAGGACGCCGAGTGGACCACCCACGCCAGGGGCGTGCTCGAACCGCCGAGCGCCCGGCCCGCCACCGGGTCCGCCGCCTGGCCGCCCGCCGGCGCCGAACCGATCGACCTCACCGGCCTCTACGCGGAGTTCGAGGACTCGGGACTGCGGTACGGCACCGCCTTCCGTGGCCTGCGCGCCGCCTGGCGCCTCGGCCAGGAGGTCCACGCCGAGGTGTGGCTCCCCGACGAGATGTCCGGCGAGGCGGCGGCCTTCGGACTGCACCCGGCGGCCCTGGACGCCGCCACCCACGCGCTGCGCGCCGGCGGCGACGACGCGGGCGCCGTGGGGCGTGTCGCCTTCTCCTGGACGGGCACCGAACTGCACGCCGCCGGCGCCGCCGCCCTGCGAGTCCGCTTCACCCCCACCGGCGACGACTCGTACGCGATCAGCGTCGCGGACGCCGCGGGCGCCCCGGTGGCCACCATCGGCTCCGCCGTCTTCCGGCCCGTCGCCCCGTCGCGGCTCGCCGCCGCCGGCCGCCCCCCGCTGCATCGGCTCCGCTGGCAGCCGATCGCCACGCACCCCCCGGCCGCGGCGGTACCGGACGCGGTCCTCCACGAGTGCGCCGGCGGCGCCGGCGTGGAAGCGGTGCGCGCGGCCACCCACCAGGCGCTCGCCGCCGTCCAGAGCTGGCTCGGGGACGACGGACACGCCGACGCGACCCTGGTCTTCGTGACCGAGGGCGCCGTCGCCGTTGACGGCGACGGGCCGACGAACCTCGCCGGTGCCGCGGTCTGGGGCCTCATCCGCTCCGCGCAGGCCGAGCATCCCGGGCGGTTCGTCCTGCTCGACGTGGAACCCGGAACCGACGCCGAGCCCCACCTGCCCGACGTCCTCGGCGCGGCCGAGCCCCAACTCGCCGTACGGGGCGGCCGGCTCCACGTCCCACGGCTGGCCCGGGTCCCGGCAGCCCAGGAGCACAGCGAAGAGCCGCCCCGCCTCGACCCGGACGGCACGGTCCTCGTCACCGGCGCCTCCGGTGCGCTCGGCGGTGCCGTCGCCCGCCACCTCGTCGCCGAGCACGGCGTCCGGCACCTGCTGCTGACCAGCCGCCAGGGCCCTGAAGGGGTGGCCGGGCTGGCCGGCGAACTCGCGGCGGCCGGGGCCCGGGTCACGGCCGTGGCCTGCGACCTCGCCGACCCCGCATCGCTCGCCGACGCCCTGGCGGCCGTGCCCGGCGAGCACCCGCTGACCGCGGTCGTCCACGCCGCCGGAGCGCTCGACGACGGCGTGCTGACCTCCCTCACCCCGGACCGCCTGAACGCCGTACTGGCACCGAAGGCGGAGGCCGCGCTCCGGCTCCACGAACTCACCAGGGACCTTGACCTGGCCGCCTTCGTCCTCTTCTCCTCACTCTCCGGACTGCTGGGCGCACCGGGACAGGGCAACTACGCCGCCGCCAACGCCCTCCTCGACGCCCTCGCCGCCCACCGGCAGGCCGCCGGGCTGCCCGCCGTCGCGATCGCCTGGGGATGGTGGGAGCAGGAGGGCGGCATGGCGGACGCCCTGGACGAGACCGACCGCGCACGGCTCTCCCGAGGCGGGGTACTGCCCCTGTCCACCCGCCAGGGCCTGGCCCTCCTCGACGCGGCCCTGGAAACGGCCGATCCCCTGCTCGTCGCCGCCCGGTTCGACCCGTCGGCGCTGCGCGCCCCCGGGGCCGAGACACCCGCGGCGCTGCGCGGACTCGCCGGGGACGGGCCACGGCGCGCCGTGACCGATGGCGTGGCGCGGGGCGCCGCCACGCTCACCGAGGCGCTGCGCGCCACGACGGAGGACGAACGCCCCGCCGCCGTCCTCGACCTCGTCCGCGCCCGGGTGGCCGCCGTCCTGGGGCACGGCTCCCCGACCGACGTCGAACCCGGCAAGGAGTTCCAGCAACTCGGCTTCGACTCGCTGACCGCCGTCGAATTCCGCAACGAACTCAACGCCGCCACCGGGCTGCGGCTGCCCGCCACCCTGGTCTTCGACCACCCGACGCCGGCGGCACTCGCCCGACACCTCCTGGCCCAACTGACCGGAGCCGTCGACGAGACGGCGGCCCCCGCCACCGTGGCCAGGACCGACGACCCGATCGCCATCGTCGGCATGGCGTGCCGGTTCCCCGGCGGCGCACACACCCCCGACGAACTGTGGGCGCTGCTGGCCGAGGGAACCGACGCGATCGGCGAGTTCCCCGCCGATCGCGGCTGGGACCTCGACGGCCTGTACGACCCGGAAGGGCGACGCCCCGACAGCACCTACGTCCGCCAGGGCGGGTTCGTGCACGGCGCCGGCGACTTCGACCCGGGCTTCTTCGGAGTGTCCCCGAAGGAGGCCGCACTCCTCGACCCACAGCAGCGGCTGCTGCTCGAGACGTCCTGGGAGGCCCTGGAGCGCGGCGGCATCGACCCCCTGACGCTGCGCGGCAGCGCCACTGGTGTCTATGCCGGAGTCCAGTACCACGACTACGTGGGCAGCAACAGCACCGGAGCCGTCGTCTCCGGACGCGTCGCGTACAGCCTCGGACTCGAAGGCCCGGCGGTGTCGGTGGACACCGCCTGCTCCTCCTCCCTGGTCGCCACGCACCTGGCCGCACGGGCCCTGCGGGCGGGGGAGTGCTCCCTCGCGCTCGCGGGCGGCGTGACCGTGATGGCCACCCCGGAGACCTTCGTCGAGTTCAGCCGGCAGCGTGGGTTGGCCGCCGACGGGCGGTGCAAGGCGTTCTCGGCCTCGGCCGACGGCACCGCCTGGTCGGAGGGCGTGGGTGTGTTGGTGTTGGAGCGGTTGTCGGACGCGCGGCGGAACGGGCGTCGGGTGCTGGGGGTGGTGCGTGGTTCGGCGGTGAACCAGGACGGCGCGTCCAACGGCCTGGCCGCGCCGAATGGTCCGGCGCAGCAGCGGGTGATTCGGGCGGCGTTGGCGGATGCGGGGTTGGCGGCGTCCGAGGTGGACGCGGTGGAGGGGCATGGGACGGGGACGCGTCTTGGTGATCCGATCGAGGCGCAGGCGTTGTTGGCCACGTACGGGCAGGGGCGTGAGGGTGGGCGTCCGCTGTGGCTGGGATCGGTGAAGTCGAACATCGGGCACACGCAGGCGGCGGCGGGTGTGGCGGGTGTGATCAAGATGGTGATGGCGATGCGGCACGGGGTGTTGCCGCGCACGCTGCATGTCGACGAGCCCACGCCCGAGGTGGACTGGTCTGCGGGGAACGTCAAGGTCCTCACGGAGGCCGTGTCCTGGGAGGCCGGCGACTCTCCCCGTCGGGCAGCGGTCTCCTCGTTCGGCGTCAGTGGAACCAACGCCCACCTGATCATCGAGGAGTACGAGGACATGCCGAGCCCCGTCGCGGCCCCACGGGCCGGGGCGACCTCCGGGCCCCTCCTCTGGCCGCTCTCGGCCCGCACCAGGACGGCGCTGCGCGCCCAGGCCGAGCGCATGCTGGCCCGCCTCGACGAGAACCCGGACCTGGACCTCGCGGACCTCGGATACTCACTGGCGACCACCCGGTCCGTCTTCGACCACCGCGCGGTCCTGCTCGGCACCAGACGGCCGGAGTTCCTGCGTGGACTGATGGCGCTGGCGGATGGTGAGGAGGCGCCGGGTCTGGTCCGGGGCGTGGCGGATGCCGTGGGTGGGACGGCGTTCGTGTTCTCGGGTCAGGGGTCGCAGCGGGTGGGGATGGGGTGGGGGCTGTATGAGGCGTTCCCGGTGTTCGCTGAGGCGTTCGACGAGGTGTGCGCGGCTTTCGGCGGACGGTTGCGTGAGGTGGTCTTTGAGGACGGGGAGGCGCTGGATCGTACGGAGTTCGCGCAGCCGGGGTTGTTCGCGGTGCAGGTGGCGTTGTTCCGGTTGTTGGAGTCGTGGGGTGTGCGGCCTGATGTGGTGGTGGGTCATTCGATCGGGGAGTTGGCGGCGGCGTATGTGGCTGGGGTGTGGTCGCTGGAGGATGCGTGTGCGTTGGTGGCGGCTCGCGGCCGGTTGATGCAGGCGTTGCCGGCGGGTGGGGCGATGCTCGCGGTGGCGGCTTCCGAGGAGGAGGTCCTGCCGCTGCTCGGCGACGGGTTGGACCTGGCGGCCGTCAACGGTCCCTCGTCGGTGGTCGTCTCCGGTGACGCGGAGGCGCTGGCTCTCTTGGAACGGGAGTTGGCGGACCGCAGGACGCGGCGGCTTCGGGTGTCGCACGCTTTCCATTCGGCGTTGATGGAGCCGATGTTGGAGGAGCTCCGGGCGGTGGCCGAGG
This sequence comes from Streptomyces sp. NPDC127098, assembly GCF_042722465.1. Lineage (NCBI taxonomy): Bacteria > Bacillati > Actinomycetota > Actinomycetes > Kitasatosporales > Streptomycetaceae > Streptomyces > Streptomyces sp. NPDC127098. The sequence continues at coordinate 32,160 of NZ_JBHXFJ010000058.1, read as the reverse complement.
GGCTGACGTACCAGGAGCCGCGTGTCGGCATCGTCTCGACGGTGACCGGTGGAACTGCGGAGTGGTGTGATCCGGGGTACTGGGTGTCGCAGGTGCGGCGGCCGGTGCGGTTCGCCGACGCCATCCGGACCGTAGCGGCTCAGGGCGTGGGCCGGTTCGTCGAGATCGGCCCGGACGCCACCTGCACGGCCATGGCCGAGGCGTGCCTGCCCGACGCCGACGGTGGCGTGTTGACGCCGACCCTGCGCCGGGATCGGGAGGAGCCCCGCGCTTTGGCCGAGGCAGTGGCCCAACTCCACGTCCACGGCACGGAACCGGACTGGGAGGCGCTGTTCGCCGGCACCGGAGCCCGCCGGACCGACCTGCCCACCTACCCCTTCCAGCACAGGCGGTACTGGGTGGACAGCACCAACGGCGCCGCCGCCGTCGGGGCCCCCGACCACCGGCTGCTTGGGCCGGCGGTCGAACTCGCCGACTCCGAGGGGCTGTTGTTCACCGGCAGGCTCTCGACGGGCAGCCTCCCGTGGCTGGCCGACCACCGGCCGGGCGGCCGGATCCTGTTCCCCGGCACCGGCATGGTGGAGATGGCCGTACACGCCGGTGAGTCGGCCGGCTGCCCGCGTCTGGAGGAGCTCACTCACGAGGCACCGCTGGTGATACCGCCGCGCTCCGGAGTGCGTGTGCAGTGCACGCTGTCCGCTCCTGACGGTGCCGGCACCCGGCGGTTCAGCCTGCATTCGCGTCCCGAGGGGGCGTCGGACGGCCGGCCCTGGACCCGGCACGCGACCGGTGTGCTGGGCCCGGCCGGGGCGCGCCCGTCCTTCGACCTGTCCGCCTGGCCACCGGCGGGGGCCGAACAGGTGCCCCTGGACGGCGTGTACGAGGATCTCGCGGGTCGTGGTCTCGACTACGGCCCCGCCTTCCGTGGCCTGCGGGCCGCCTGGAAGCGCGGGGACGAGGTCTACGCCGAGATCGTCGCGGCGGAGGACCGGCCCGAGCGGGCGGAGGCGGAGCACTACGGGCTGCACCCCGCGCTGTTCGACGCGGCCCTGCACACGATCGGCATCGGCGCGCCGGAGGCGACCTCCGGTGGGGCCGCGCTGCCCTTCAGCTGGGAGCGGGTCGAACTGCACGCCGTGGGCGCGAGCGTGCTGCGGGTCCGGGTGCGCCGCCCCGGCGTCGGCCAGGTCGCGCTCGACCTGGCCGACGGGGCCGGGCGGCCGGTGGCCACCGTCGGCTCGCTGGTGCTGCGACCGATGGTGGACCAGGAGCCCGGGCCGGAGCACGCCCCCACCGTCGACTCGCTCTTCCGGACCGAATGGCGCCCGCTGCCCGTCGGCGAGGCCACGGCCCCCGGCCGCCGCACCGTGCTGGGCGAGGACCGCTGGGGCCTCGCCGAGGCATGCGGCGCGTCGGTCGTGCCGGACGTGGCGGCGGCGGCCGGCAGCGACATCGTGCTCCTGCCCTGCGGCGGCGACGACCGGCCGGTGGGGGAGGAGGTGCGCCGCGTTCTCGGCCTGCTGCGGTCCTGGCTCGCCGACGAGCGGGGCGCCACCGGGAGGCTGGTCGTCGTCACCCGCCGGGCCGTGTCCGTCGACGGAGCCGAGGTGGCCGACCTGGCCGGCGCCGCCGTGGGGGGCCTCGTGCGGTCCGCCCAGGCCGAGCATCCCGAGCGGATCGTGCTCGTCGACCTCGGCACCGAGGACGTGGCCGCCGCGGGCGCCCTGCTGTGCGGATTGCCCCCGGCGGTGACCGCGGCCGAGCCCCAACTGGTCCTGCGCGGTGGCGGCTTCAGGGTGCCACGGCTGGTCGGGGCGACCGTGTCGGGCACCGCGGCCGGACCGTCCTGGGACCCCGAGGGCACGGTGCTGGTCACGGGCGCGACAGGTGCGCTCGGCAGGCTGGTCGCCCGGCACCTGGTGGTCAGGCACGGCGTGCGGCGGCTGCTGTTGGCCGGACGCCGAGGCCCGGACGCGCCCGGCGCGGCCGAACTCTGCGCGGAGCTCACCGGGCGGGGCGCCACGGTCTCACTGGTCGCGTGCGACGTCGCCGACCCGGACGCGGCCGCCGCCATGCTGGCGGCGATACCCGCCCAACACCCGCTGGCGGCCGTGGTGCACGCCGCCGGCGTGCTCGACGACGCGACGGTGTCCTCGCTGACCCCCGAGCGTCTGGACCGGGTCCTGCGGCCCAAGGTGGACGCGGCCCTCGTCCTCGACCGGCTCACCAGGGACATGGACCTGTCGGCGTTCGTCCTGTTCTCCTCGGCCGCCGGGGTGCTCGGCTCGCCGGGCCAGGGCGGCTACGCCGCCGCCAACGCCTTCCTCGACGCCCTGGCCACCCGGCGCCGGGGGGCGGGGCGCGCCGCGACCTCACTCGCCTGGGGCCTGTGGGACACCGGCGGCGACGGCATGGGGGCCGGGCTCGGCGAGGCGGACGTCCGGCGCGTCGCGACCGGCGGAATCGGCGTGCTCACCCCCGAGGAGGGGCTGGCCCTGTTCGACCGCGCGCTCGCCACCGACGAGGCCGTCCTGCTGCCCCTGCGCCTCGCCCCGGACGCGCGGGCCGCCGGCGAGGCCGGCGACCTGCCGGCGCCGTTGCGTGAACTGGTGCGCCCGGCACCGCGCAGGGCCGCGCAGGACGCGCCTGAGGACTCCGTCGGCGCGCTGCGCGACCGGCTCGCGCACGCCCCGGCGCACAAGCGGCTGCCGATGCTGCTCGACCTCGTGCGGACCCACGCGGCGGCGCTGCTCGGGCACGAGGGGCGCGAAGCCGTCGAGCCGGACCGGGCGTTCAGCGAGCTCGGCTTCGACTCGCTGACCGCGGTCGGCTTCCGCAACAAGCTGACCCTCGTCACCGGCTTGCGGCTGCCGGCGAGCGTGGTCTTCGACCACCCGAGCCCGCGGGCCCTCGCCGCCCACCTGCACGCGGAGCTGGCGCCTGAGCCGGCGGACACCGAGGCGGGCGAGGGCGTCGGGCGCCCCCCGACCGACGAGGAGATCCGCCGGCTGCTGACGGCCGTACCGCCGGCCAGGCTGCGCGACAGCGGGCTGCTCGACGCCCTGCGGGCGCTCACCGGTCCCGAGGGGTCCGGGGACCCGGCGGCCGAGACGCGTGCGAGCGGCGCGATCGACGAGATCGACGCGCTCAGCGCCGAGGATCTCATCGCGCGCGCGATGGGCGGCGAGTAGCAGGCGAGCGGAAGCGGGGCCGGCACCGGCCCCTACGGGGCCCGTAGGGGTTGGTGCCGGGATTCTCCGCTGGCTAGACAGGGTGGCGCGGTAGGACCGAACGGGAGGCGAGGATGGCGGTCGCGGCGACAGCCAAGGGCTGGCTGCCCTTCGGGGAGTTCCGGACGTGGTACCGGGTGACCGGCGCGACGGGTGGCGGGCGGCCGGCCGTCGTCGCCGTGCACGGTGGCCCCGGCAGCACCCACGACTACCTGCTCGGCCTGTGCGCCCTCGCCGACGAGGGCTGGCCGGTGATCCACTACGACCAACTCGGCAACGGCGGGTCGACCCGGCTGCCGGACCGCGGCGCCGACTTCTGGACCGTCGAACTGTTCCTCGCCGAACTCGACAACCTGCTCCGCGGCCTGGGCGTCGCCGACGACTACGTGCTGTTCGGCCAGTCCTGGGGCGGCATGCTGGCGGCCCGGCACGCCGCGTTCCGCCCGCCCGGCCTGCGCGGTCTCGTCATCGCCAACGCGCCGGCCTCGTACGTGCTGTGGCGCGCCGAGATGGAGAGGCTGCGGGCCGACCTGCCGCCGGAGGTCGACGCGACGCTGCGCCGCCACGAGGCGGCGGGCACCACCGACACCGACGAGTACTTCCGTGCCATGCGGGTCTTCTACGACCGGCACGTGTGCCGGATCGTGCCCTGGCCGCGTGACTACCAGGCGTCGTTCCTGGAGACGGCGACCAACCCCACCGTCTACTCGGTGATGAACGGACCGAGCGAGTTCCACGTCACCGGAACGCTGAAGGACTGGTCGGTCGAGGAGTTCCTGCCCGACATCGAGGTGCCGACGCTGGTCGTCTCGGGGCGACACGACGAGGCCACGCCCGCCACGGTCAGGCCCTACCGGGAACTCGTCCCCCGGGCCCGCTGGGAAGTGTTCGAGGAGTCGAGCCACCTGCCACACCTGGAGGAGCCGGAGAACTTCCAGGCCGTCCTCGTCGACTACCTGCGGAGCCTCGGCGGCGCCGAGCGGAAAGGGCAGTGACCCATGGAGAACGCGACGCGACCCGGCACCGCGATGGTCTTCCCCGGCATGGGGCCGGCACGGTTCGCGGACGTCGGGAAGTTCATGCTGCTCAACCCCCGGGCGCGCCGGCTGGTCGCGGCCGCCGACGCCCGGCTCGGCTACTCCCTCGTCGACCGCTTCCGCGAGACGCCGGGGGACTACTCCGAGTACGCCCAGGTGGCGTTCCTGGTGAACTGCCTCGCGCTGGCCGAATGGGCGGAGCGCGAACTGGGGGTCGCGCCCGAGGTGTGCGTCGGGGCCAGTTTCGGCGTCAAGACGGCCATCGCCCACGCGGGGGCCCTGCCCTTCGAGGACGCCGTGTGGATGACCGCCGCGCTGGCACGCCGCGTGGCGGAGTACTTCGCCACCGAGCACCAGGACGTGGTTACGCACTCCTTCGTGCGCACCCCGGGCGAGCGGGTGAGCGAGGCGCTGGGGGAGCTGCGTGGCCGCGGCGAGTGGTGCGACGTCTCCTGCCACGTCGACCACGACTTCTACATGGTGACGCTGCGCGAACGCAACGTGGAGTGGCTGGACCGGAAGGTCCGGGCGATGGGCGGCCTCACCCTGTACACCATGCGGCCCCCGATGCACTCGCCGGCGTTCGACGGGCTGCGCCGCGCGGCCGAGGAGGAGGTGCTGGCCGAACTGGACTTCGCCGACCCGACGCTGCCGCTGGTGGCCGACCACGACGGCAGAGTCGTGCGGTCCGCCGAGGAGGTACGCGCCATGCTGCTGGACGGCTTCGTCCGGCCGCTGCGCTGGCCGACCGTCGTGGCCGCGCTGCGCGACCTGGGCATCGGCACGGTGTGCGTGGCCGGCCAGGACAGCCTGTTCTCCAGGGTGGCGTGCACCAGGGAGAACTTCGAGGTCGTCGCCGCGGGGCCGCAGCTCGCGCTGCGGCCCAGACGGCGCGGTGCGGGCGTGCCGTGACGGCCTGGTTCGCCTAGTTCGTGGTCTGCAGGGACGCGTCGAGGGCCCGCCACAGCGATCCCGCGGTCTCGAAGGTCTCCAGCGTCAGCGCGTCCTCCGCGAGCCGGGTCCCGTAGAAACCCTCGATCGCCGAGAGCAGTTCCACCATGGCGAGCGAGTCGAGACCGTAATCGCGGAGATTCGTCTCCGATTCCAGCTCTTCGTCGTCCGACAGGAAGGGGAGGTGTCTCCGCAGAATCTCCTCGTACGAGTTGTCCCACATATCAGCTCCCTGAATCACGAGTCGCCGCGCGGAATGCGAAGCCGGATCGCTCGGCTCAGCACCGTACCGGCGAGGTCAAGAGCGGATCGACCCGAACCGACCCCTAGAAACCCCCGCACCGCAGCGAAGAGCGAGGATATGAACACGGACACCGGGCCCGCCCTGTACGCGCGTTTCCTGCGAGGTCTCGAACGCTCCCCGGATGTGCCGGCGTTCGAGGTCGGGGCGGAGGCGCCGAGCTACGCGCAGACCCACCGGCGGGCCCTGCTGTGGGCCGGGGCGCTGGCCCGGGCCGGGGCCCGCACCGTAGGGGTGCTGGCTGGCAAGGGAACGACCGCCTACACCGGCGTCCTGGCCGCGCTGTACGCCGGCGCCGCCGTGGTGCCGCTGCGGCCCGACTTCCCACCGGACCGCACCCGGCGGATGCTCGCCGCCTCGGGCGCCACCGCCGTGGTGGCCGACCGCGCCGGGGCGGCGGCGCTGCCCGGGCTGACGGCCGGCGGCGCCCCCGTCGACGTCCTCGCTCCCGACGGCGGACCGGGGACGCTCGCGCCGGAACCCGGCCACGCCCTGCCCCGGCCGCGCCCGGTGGGGTCGGAGGACCCGGCGTTCCTGCTGTTCACGTCCGGATCGACCGGGCGCCCCAAGGGCGTGACCGTCACCCACGGTGGCACCGACCACTACTTCCGACTGCTGGACGAGCGCTACGACTTCGGCCCCGGCGACGTCTTCTCGCAGACCTTCGACCTGAACTTCGACTGCGCGCTGTTCGACATGTTCTGCGCCTGGGGCGTCGGCGCCCGGCTGGTGGCCGTGCCCCCCGCGGCGTACCGCGACCTGCCGGCCTTCCTCGCCGAACGCCGCGTCACCGTGTGGTTCTCCACCCCCAGCGCCATCGGCCTGGTCCGCAGGACCGGTCGGCTCGGCGCCGCCACCATGCCGGGACTGCGCTGGAGCTTCTTCGCCGGCGAGGCGCTGCAGTGTGGCGACGCCGCCGACTGGGAACGCGCCGCCCCCGCCTCGGCGCTGGAGAACCTGTACGGGCCGACGGAACTGACCGTCACCGTGACCGCGCACCGCTGGGCCGCCGACGTCTCGCCCCACCGGGCCGTCAACGGCGTGGTGCCCGTCGGGACCCCGCACCCGGGCCACGACATCGTGCTGCTCGACGAGGAGGGGCGCCCCACCACCGAGGAGGGGGAGCTGTGCGTGACCGGCCCCCAGCTCACCCCCGGCTACCTCGACCCGGACGACGGGCGTGACCGCTTCCTGCGCCTCGACTCCCGGGTCTGGTACCGCACCGGCGACCGGGTGCGGCGGCTGGCCGACGGCGAACTCCTCTACCTGGGAAGGCTGGACGCCCAGGTCCAGGTGCACGGCCTGCGGGTCGAACTCGCCGAGGTCGACCACGCGCTGCGGGCCTGCCCGGGCGTGGAGGAGGCCGCGACGGTGGGCGTCACGACCGACTCCGGCACCGGGCTCTTCGCGTTCTACACGGGCACCCCCGTGCCGCCCAGCGAGCTGGCCCGCGGCCTGCGCCGCACCCTGCCGGAGGCGGTGATCCCGCGTCACTACCAACACGTGGACGCGCTCCCGCTCAATCCCAACCGGAAGGTCGACAGGTCCGGGCTCGCCACCAGGGCCGGAGAGGTCCTGGCCCGCCGTGGCCGGGCCGTTCCGGAATCGTCCACACAATAGAGGCCGCTAGGGGTGGGGCCCCGGCTTTGTGGTCCGGTAGCTTCCGGATCGCCGGGAAAACAGGCCGGGAAACACCGGGGAACTTCTCCGCCGGTGATTTTCGGTGATTCCCGGCGAGTCGACATGTGGGCGCATATTCGCCAGGCAGGCTGGAGCGCGGCAATGGACGTGGAGAACGTACCTCGGCACGATCAGCTCATTCACACACTGCTCGACGAGGCGGCGGCCGAATTCCCTTCGTCCGCGGCGGTGCGGGACGCGGGCGGGGTGTGGGACTACACGACGCTGGCCGAGTACAGCCACGGTGTCGAAGCCTGGTTGCGGGACCGGGGCGTCGGCCCCGGAGACCGCGTGGTGGCCCGCCTGCCGACCACCCGCGAACTCGTCGCCCTCTTCTACGGCGTCTCCCGCCGCGGCGCCGTCTTCGTTCCGCTCAACCCCGGGATGAAGGCGTTCCACCTGCGCTCGGTCGTGGAGAACGCCGAACCCCGGCTGGTGATCGTCTCCGACGAGGCCGTCGACACGGTGCGGGCCCTCACCACCGTGCCCGTGCACGGCATCGGCCCGACGTGGGGCGAGGTCGAGGAGCACCGCGCCCTGGGTGCCCGTGCCGAGCCGGTCGGGACCGGTCCCGAGGACATCGCGGTCCTCGTCTACACGTCCGGCAGCACCGCCACCCCCAAGGGCGTGATCGGGCCGCACGGCCGGGTCACCTTCGCGGCGGCCGCCATCAACGCCGAACTCGGCTACCGCCACGACGACGTGGTGTTCTGCCGCTTCCCGATGTCCTGGGACTACGGCCTGTACAAGGTGCTGCTGTCCTGCCTGGGACGCTCCGAGATCGTCCTCGCCGACGGCGAGGGGGACCTGGTCCTGCTCCGCCGCATGCGGGAGGTCGGCGCCACCATCGTGCCGATCGTCCCCTCACTGGCCACGATGATCGTCACCCTGGCCGAGCGGTCGGCCGAACCCGCCGCCCCGGTACGGATGTTCACCAACACCGGGGCCGCGCTGCCCCGCACCACCATCGACCGGCTGCGCGCCGCGTTCCCCGGGGCCCACGTGGTCCGCCAGTTCGGGCAGACCGAGTGCAAGCGGGTCTCCATCATGCCGCCGGGCGAGGAACACCAGCGCCCCGACTCGGTCGGCCGCCCACTGCCCGGCACCCGGGTGCTGATCCTGGACGAGGAGGGGCGGGAGCTGCCGACCGGCGCCACCGGCGAGATCGTGGTGACCGGCCCCCACGTCATGCCCGGCTACTGGCGCGCGCCCGAACTGACCGCACGCGCCTTCCGGCCCGGACCCGACGGCGAACCACGCCTGCACACGGGGGACTTCGGCCGGCTCGACGAGGACGGCTACCTCTACTTCGAGGGCCGCCGCGACGACATGTTCAAGCGCAGGGGCATCCGGATGAGCACCCTGGAGATCGAGGCGGCCGCCATGGACATCCCCGGAGTCCGCGCCGCCGGGGCCATACCGCCGGTCGAGGGCCGCGACCTCGCGCTGTGCGTGGAGACCGACCTCGCGCCGCACACCGTGCTGAGGGAACTCGCGAAGCGCCTGGAGCCCGCGAAGGTACCCGCCGTCTGCCACGTGGTCGACGCCTTCCCGCTCACCGCCCACGGCAAGAACGCCGTCAGGGAACTCCTCCCGCTCCTGGAAGGTACCGAGGCTTGAGCACGCACGCCGAGCTGGCCGAGCGTCACGGCACCCCGCTCTACGTCTACGACCTGGACCGGGTGGACGCCGCCCGCCGGGAGCTGTTCGAGGCGCTGCCGCCGGGGGTCGACCTCTACTACGCGCTCAAGGCCAACCCCCACCCCGACCTGCTCCGCGCGCTGCGTGACGGCCCGGGCCGGCCCTGCCGGGCGGAGATCAGCTCCGTCGGGGAGCTGGCCGCGGCGCTGGCCGCCGGGTGCCCCGCCGACCAGTGCCTCTACACCGGCCCGGGAAAGACCGACACCGAACTCGACCAGGCCCTGGCCGCCGGGGTCCGCCTGTTCTCCGCCGAGTCCCCCGGCGACCTGCGGCGCGTCGGCGCGCACGCCACCCGGCACGGCGTCACGGCCGACTGCCTGCTCCGCGTCAACGCCGCCACCGGGACCGCCACCACCAGCATCAGGATGACCGGCCGGCCCTCCCAGTTCGGCATGGACAGCGAGACCCTGCCCGGCCTGATGCCGGAGCTGCTCGCCGTGCCCGGCACCCGGATCGTCGGCGCGCACCTGTTCACCATGAGCAACGCCAAGGACCAGGCGGGGCTCTTCGCGGAGTTGGAACACGCCGTCGAGCTGGCGACCCGGCTGGCGCACGAGGCCGGCCTGCCCCTGGAGTACCTGGACATCGGCGGCGGCTTCGCCGCCCCGTACGCCGTGCCGGGCCGGCGGGACCGGTACCCGCGGCTCAGGGCCGGTCTCGAGCGACTGCTCGACGAACGGCTGCCGTGCTGGCGCGACGGCACCCCCCGCGTCGCCTGCGAGTCGGGCCGCTACCTGGTGGGCGACAGCGGAACGCTGCTGACGCGCGTCGTCAACATCAAGGAGAGCCGGGGCAGCACCTTCGTCATCCTGGACGCCGGGATCAACGCGGTCGGCGGACTCTCGGGACTCGGCCGGCTGTTGCCGGCCGCGGTGGGCGTCGAGGGCCCGGTGGGCGACCTGCGGGCGAGCCTGGTCGGCCCGCTGTGCACCCCCGGCGACACCCTGGCGCGCGACGTTCCGCTGCCCGCCCTGGAGCCGGGCGACGTCGTCGCCGTCCCCAACGTCGGCGCCTACGGCGTCACGGCCAGCCTGATGGGCTTCCTCAGCCGGCCCGCCCCCACCGAGGTGGTGGTCCGCGCCGGCGAGGTGGTGTCGGTGTCCCGTCTCGAACCGCGCCGGGTCCACGAGCCGGTGAAGGCGGCAGTGGGGTGACCGGCCCGTACCGCCTCGACCAGCGCGGCCCCGCACCACCGGCGCCCCCGCACGGCCGCGACGGCCGCGACGGCCGGACCGTGATCGTCAGCAGCCTGGCGTCCGACGCGCACACCTGGAACCTGGTCTTCCTGCAACTGCTCATCGAGGAACTCGGCTACGACGTCGTGAACCTGGGCGCCTGCGTGCCCGACGAGCTGCTGCTGTCCGAGACGCTCGACCGGCGGCCCCGCCTGGTCGTCATCAGCAGCCTCAACGGCCACGGCTACCAGGACGGGATGCGGGTCATCGGCAGGCTGCGCGCCCACCCGGCGCTCACCGACACGCCCGTCGTGATCGGCGGCAAGCTCGGCGTCCTCGGAGCGGAGGGCCGCTCCCACGTCGACGACCTGCTCGCGGCGGGCTTCGACGCGGTCTTCGACGACGACGCGGAGAGCGTCGCCGTGTTCCGCTCCTTCGCCGCCGCGCTGTCCGGGGGTACGGCCCGTGAACCTGGGTGAGTTCGTCCGCGAGTGCCACCGGCGAGGCACGCTGGTCGTGCAGCCCAGGATGGGGTACGCCGACCCGGCCCGGATGCGCGCGGGGCTGCTCGCCACCAGGGGCGCCGACGCCACCACGGTCGGCACCATCACCGTCGACAGCTACACGAGGACCGGGGACCTGGAGTCCGCCGGCCGCGCGCTGCGCGAGGGCACCGGACTCAACGGCTACCCCCTGGTCACCCACGAGCCCTCGACCACCCGCCGGGTCCTGGCTGGCCTGCCGCCCGAGGAGTTCCCCGTCCAGGTCCGGCACGGCTCCGGCCGCCCCCAGGCCATCGTGCGGGCCCTCACCGCCGCGCTCCTGCACGCCACGGAGGGCGGCCCGGTCTCCTACTGCCTGCCCTACGGCCGCACCCCGCTGGCCGAGTCCGTGCGGAACTGGGCCCACGCCTGCGAACTGCTGCTGAAGGGCTGCGACTTCGGCGTGGAAGCCCATCTGGAGACCTTCGGCGGCTGCATGATGGGCCAGCTGTGCCCGCCGAGTCAGCTCGTCGCGCTCAGCGTCCTGGAGGCGTTGTTCTTCGAGCAACACGGGCTGCGCAGCATCTCCCTCAGCTACGCCCAGGGGACCAGCCAGGAACAGGACCGGGAGGCCGTCGCCGCCCTGCGCGCGCTCAGCGCCGAGCTGCTGTCCCCGGCGGTGGACTGGCACGTCGTCGTCTACACCTACATGGGCCTCTACCCGAGGACCGCCCAGGGGGCGTTCGCGCTCCTCGCCCGGGCCGCCCGGCTCGCCGTGGACACCGGCTCGGAGCGGCTCATCGTCAAGACCGCCGCCGAGGCCCACCGCATCCCCACCATCGTCGAGAACGTGGCCGCGCTCGAACACGCCGCCGCGACCGCCGAGGCCGTTCCGCGCCCGGCCGTCCCGCCCGCCGGCACCGACAGCCAGACCCACCGCGAGGCCCGCGCGCTGATCGACGCCGTGCTCGACTGCCACCCCGACATCGGGCGAGCCCTGGTCGAGGCGTTCCGCCGCGGCATCCTCGACATCCCCTACTGCGTCCACCCGGACAACGCCGGCCGCAGCCGCGGCTACATCGACGCCGAAGGACGCCTCGGCTGGGCCGACATCGGCTCCCTGCCGCTCGCCGGCGTCACCGAGACGCGCCGCGCCCGCCCGGTCGGCTCCGCCGAACTGATGCGGGCGCTCTCCCACGTCCAGCACACGTACGACGCGGAGGCGCTCGAGCACCGCGCGAGCCGTCCGGTGGACGCCCGCCGGCGCACGGTCCCCGAGGAGGAGCCGCTATGACGACCAGCAGCGAAGTCCGCAGCTACCCCTTCGAGATGCACGACATCGGCATCTCCCCCCTGTACGCGCGGCTCCGGGCCGAGGAGCCGCTGAGCCGCGTCGCGCTGCCCTACGGAGAACCCGCCTGGCTCGCCACCCGGCACGCCGACGTCAAACTCGTGCTGACCGACCCGCGGTTCAGCCGCGCCGTCGCCCAGGGCCTCGACCAGCCGCGGCTCCGCAGGGAGTTGACCGGCGACGGCATCATGGGCATGGACCCGCCGGACCACACCAGGCTGCGCCGGCTCGCCGGCAAGGCGTTCACCGCGCGCCGCGTCGAGCGGATGCGGTCCTCCATCAGGGAGTTGAGCCACCGGCTGATCGACCGCATGGAGGCCGCCGGACGGACGGCCGACCTCGTCGAGGACTTCGCCACCCCGCTGCCCGTCACCGTCATCTGCGACCTGCTCGGGGTGCCCGTCGAGGACCACCACGTCTTCCGGGAGTGGACCGCGGGCCTCACCGACGACTCCACCGCCAGGGGCGACGTGCTGTACGAGGTCGGCGGCAAGCTCGAGGAGTACATGGCAGGACTCGTCGCCCAGCGCCGGGAGGAGCCCACCGACGACCTGCTCGGCGCGCTCGTCTACGCCCGGGACAACGGCGACCGGCTCACCGAGGACGAGCTGATCTCCATCGCCGGCGCCGGACTCCTCACCGGCGGCGTGGAGACCGTCTCCTCCGCCCTGCCCAGCTTCGTCTTCACCCTGCTCACCCACCCGGAACAGCTCACCCGGCTGCGCCGGGAACCCGAGCTGCTGCCCCGCGCCGTCGAGGAACTGCTGCGCTACGTGCCCATCAACACCGCGGCCATGTTCGCCCGTTACGCCCTGGAGGCCGTGTCCTTCGGCGACACCGTGGTACGGGCCGGCGACCCGGTACTGGCCGCGCTGCACGCGGCCAACCGCGACCCCGAGGTCTTCGAGGACCCCGAGCGCCTCGACCTCGGCCGCGAACACAACCCCCATGTCACGTTCGGACACGGCCCGCACCACTGCATCGGCGCCCAACTCGCCCGCCTCGAACTCCAGGAGGCGCTGAAGGCACTCCTGGAGCGCTTCCCCGAGCTCCGGTTCGCCGAAGGACCGGAGGACGTGGAGTGGAAGTACGGGGTGATCGTGCGCGGCCCCTCCCGCCTGCACATCTCCTGGTGAACACCCCGAGCACCCGACGGCGACCACGACGACCGGGCGTGCCCGCCCGACCATCTGCCTGCCAGACCAGTGGAGAGCGGAAATGAGCGAGATGCACACCCCCTCGGGCCAGGACGCCCCGACGGCACCCGAAGCGACGGACCAGCGACCGGCGCTGGCACACCTGTTGGCGGACCTCGGGCCCGACGAGCAGCACCGGTTCCTGCTCGACTTCGTGCGGGACCGCGCCATCGCCGTGCTCCGCGACGTCCTGCCCGACGCGCCGGAGACCGTGGACCCCGGCACCGCCTTCCGCGACCTGGGACTCGACTCGCTGGGGGCCGTCGCCCTGCACGCCCGGCTGGCCGCCGACACCGGGCTGCCGCTGCCCGTGACCCTCGCCTTCGACCACCCCACACCCGACGCGGTCGCCCGCAGGCTGCGGGCCGAGCTCCTCGGAGCAGACGAGGGACGGTCCGCCCACACCGGCACCGCATCGGCCGACGACGAACCGGTGGCCGTCATCGGCGTCGGCTGCCGCTTCCCCGGCGGCGTCGCCTCGCCCGAGGACCTGTGGCGACTCGTCGACGACGGCGGCCACGCCCTCTCCCCTTTCCCCACCGACCGCGGCTGGGACCTCGACGCCCTGTACTCCCCGGACCCCGAGACCCCCGGCACCAGCTATGTGCGCGTCGGCGGCTTCCTGCCCGAGGCCGCCGAGTTCGACGCCGACTTCTTCGGCATCGGCCCACGCGAGGCGTCCGCCATGGACCCGCAGCAGCGGCTGGTGCTCGAAACCTCCTGGGAGGCACTGGAGCGGGCCGGCATCGACCCGGCCACACTGCGCGCCACGCCCACCGGCGTGTTCGTCGGCGCCGAGGCGCAGGAGTACGGGCCGCGGCTGCACGAGGCGCCCGAGGGCCTGGACGGATACCTGCTCACCGGCAACGCGCCCAGCGTCGTCTCCGGCCGGGTCGCCTACACCCTCGGCCTCGAAGGCCCCACCCTCACCGTCGACACCGCCTGCTCCGGCTCGCTGGTGGCCCTGCACCTGGCCGTGCGGTCGCTGCGTGGCGGCGAGTGCCCGCTGGCGTTGGCCGGCGGCGTCGCCGTCATGGGCGGCCCCGGCACTTTCACCGCGTTCAGCCGGCAGCGCGGGCTGGCCCCCGACGGGCGCTGCAAGGCCTTCGCCGCGGCCGCCGACGGCACCGGCTTCGCGGAGGGGGTGGGCATCCTCGTCCTGGAACGGCTCTCCGACGCCCGGCGCAACGGGCACCGCGTGCTCGCCGTGATACGTGGCTCAGCGATCAACCAGGACGGCGCGTCCAACGGCCTGACCGCGCCCAACGGCCCCGCGCAACAGCGGGTGATCCGGGCCGCGTTGGCCGACGCCGGTCTTGCCCCTTCCGAGGTGGACGCGGTGGAGGCACACGGCACCGGGACGCGGCTCGGCGACCCGATCGAGGCGCAGGCGCTGTTGGCCACCTACGGGCAGGATCGGGAGGAAGAGCGCCCGCTGTGGCTCGGCTCCCTGAAGTCCAACATCGGGCACACCCAGGCCGCGGCGGGTGTGGCGGGCGTCATCAAGATGGTGATGGCGATGCGGCACGGCGTCCTGCCCAGGACCCTGCACGTCGACGAGCCGACGCCCCAGGTGGACTGGTCGGCCGGCGCCGTGGAGCTGCTGACCGAACCCCGGGACTGGCCCGAGACCGACCGCCCCCGGCGGGCCGGCGTCTCCTCCTTCGGCGTCAGCGGCACCAACGCCCACCTCATCATCGAACAGGCCCCGGCCACGGCGGCGACCGAGGAGCCGGACCACGCCCCCGCCGACCCCCCGCCGGCCGTGGCCATCCCGGTCACCGCGAGGAACGCGGCGGCCCTGCGCGCCCAGGCCCGCCGCCTCGGCGCCCTGGCACGGGACGGCGTGACCGCCGCCGACCTCGGGCGGTCCCTCGCCACCACCCGGGCCGCCCTGGCGCGGCGCGCCGTCGTCATCGCCGCGGACGCCGAGGAGGCCGGTCGCGGTCTGGCGCTCCTCGCCGAGGGCAACACCGGCCCCGGCGTGGTCGCCCGCGCCGCGACCGGCGGCCGGCTGGCCTTCCTCTTCACCGGCCAGGGTTCGCAGCGCATCGCCATGGGCCGCGAACTCCACTCCCGGCACCCGGTGTTCGCCGAGGCGTTCGACGAGGTGGGCGCGCATCTCGACGTCCACCTCGACCGTCCGCTGCACGAGGTGGTGTTCGGTTCCGACCAGGAGGCGCTGGACCGTACGGAGTTCGCGCAGCCGGCGTTGTTCGCCGTGCAGGTGGCGCTGTTCCGGCTGTTCGAGTCGTGGGGGGTGCGGCCCGATCTGCTGCTCGGTTACTCGGTGGGGGAGTTGGCGGCGGCGCACGTGGCTGGCGTGTGGTCGCTGGAGGACGCCTGCGCGTTGGTGGCGGCCCGTGGCCGGCTGATGCAGGCGCTGCCGGACGGCGGGGCGATGCTCGCGGTGGCGGCCGGCGAGGAGGAGATCCGGCCGCTGCTCGGCGAGGGTCTGGACGTCGCGGCGGTCAACGGCCCCTCGGCGGTGGTCGTCTCCGGCGACGCGGAGGCGGTGGTCGCCCTGGAGCGGAGCCTCCGGGACCGGGACCGCAGGGCCACCCGGCTCCGGGTCTCGCACGCCTTCCACTCGGCCCTCATGGACCCGATGCTGGACGAGTTCCGCCGCGTCCTCCAGGTCGTCGAGTTCCACGAGCCCCGCATCCCCCTCGTCTCAGGACTGACCGGCCACACCGCCGGGCCACGGGAGACGCACGAGCCCGACTACTGGGTCCGCCAGGCGCGCGAGGCCGTCCGCTTCCACGACGGGCTGCGCGCCCTGGTCCGGGCCGGCGTCGCCACCTGCCTGGAACTGGGGCCCGACCCGGTGCTCTCCGCCCTGGCCGCCGAGGCCCTGCCCGGCCAGGACCTGGTGTGCGCCCCCGCCCTGCGCCGGGACTCCGACGAGGCGCGTACCCTGCTCTCCGCCCTGGCGACCGCCTTCACCGGGGGCGCCGCCGTCGACTGGCCCGCCTACTACGCCGAACACGGCGGCCGCCTCGTCGACCTGCCCACCTACCCGTTCCAACGGCGACGCTTCTGGCTCGACGCGCCCCGCGGCAGGGGCGACGCCGCGGCGCTCGGCCAGACCGCGTCGGGACACCCGCTGCTCGCCGGCGCCGTCCGCCGCGCGGACGACGACGGCATCGTGCTCACCGGCCGCGTCACGCTCGACGCCCACCCCTGGCTGGCCGACCACACCGTCGCCGGAACGGTGCTGCTGCCCGCCACCGCCTTCGTGGACATGGCCCTGCACGCCGCCGAACACGCCGGCGGCACGGCCGTCCAGGACCTCACCCTGCACACCCCGCTGACGCTGCCCAGGACGGGCGGCGTCATCCTCCAGGCCATCGTCGGCGCACCGGACGAGGCCGGCCGCCGCTCCCTGGACTTCTACGCACGCCCCGAAGGGACCGCCGAGGCCGCCGTCTGGACCCGGCACGCCACCGGCGTCCTGACCGCCGACGCGCCAGGACACGAACCGCCGCCGCTGCCCGCGTCACACACCGGGACCGGCGGACTGCCAGGACCCGGCTGGCTGCCGGAGGGCGCCGAGCCCGTCGCCGTCGACGGGCTCTACGAGACGCTGGCCGACCAGGGCTACGGCTATGGCCCGGCCTTCCACGGGCTCCGGGCCGTCTGGCGGCACGGCACCGACGTCTACGCGCACGTCGTCCTCCCCGAGGTGGCGGGCCCCGACGCCACCGCCTTCGGCCTCCACCCCGCGCTGCTCGACGCGGTCCTGCACGCCACGGACTTCGCCGCGGGCGAGGCCCGCGATCCGGAGCGGATCCACCTCCCCTTCGCCTGGACCGGGATCCGCCGCCACGCCCCCGGCACCGGCGAGGTGCGGGCCCGCATCACCTCGCTCCCGTCCGGCGGGGTCTCGCTGCTCCTGACCGACCCGTCCGGCGCGCCGATGGCCTCCGCCGAGTCCTTCCGCAGCCGGCCCGTGCCGCCCGGCGCGCTCACCGCCCCGACGAACCAGCCGCTGCACACCGTCCGCTGGGTCCCGGTGGCCGCCGCCCCCGCCGACGACGGGGGCGAGCGTCCCGCGCTGCTCGGGACCGCGACCGCCCCCTTCGGGCTCGACGCCGACCCGTACCAGGACCTGGACTCCCTCGCGGCGTCCCGGGTGCCCGCGACCGTCCTCCTGCCCATCGCCGCCACCCCGGGCACGGAACCCTCCGACATGCCGCGGGCCGCGTTCGAGACCACCCTGCGCGTCCTCGCCACGCTCCAGCGGTGGCTCGCCGACGAACGGTTCGCCGCCTCCCGGCTGGCGGTCGTCACCCGCGGCGCCGACACGGCCGACCCCGCCGGCCTGGCCGTGGCACCCATACGCGGCCTGGTGCGCTCCGCCCAGGCGGAGCACCCCGGCCGGATCGTCCTGCTCGACCTCGACGACGCACCCCTCACCGCGCCCACCCTGCGCGCCGCACTCGGCACCGGAGAGCCCGAACTCCGCCGCCGGGACGGCGCGCTGCTCGCACCACGGCTCACCCGGCACTCCCACGACCCGGCGGAGGACCCGGCAGAGGACGCCGCCGAGGGAACGGCCGTCTGGAACCCGGACGGCACCGTGCTGGTCACCGGCGGCCTCGGCGGCCTCGGCCGGCTCGTGGCCCGCCACCTGGTGGCCGCCCACGGCGTCCGCCACCTGCTCCTGCTCGGCCGGCGCGGCCCTGACACCCCGGGCGCCGAGCCGTTCACCGCGGAACTGCGACAGCTGGGCGCCACGGTCGACGTCAGGGCCTGCGACGTCGCCGACCGCACCGCCCTGGCCGCCGCCCTGGCCGGAATACCCGACGAGCACCCGCTGACCGCCGTGGTGCACACCGCAGGCGTGCTCGACGACGCCCTGATCGGCACGCTCACCGCCGACCAGTTGGCGACCGTCCTGCGCCCCAAGGTCGACGGCGCCTGGCACCTCCACGAGCTGACCCGGGACCAGGACCTGGCCGCCTTCGTCCTGTTCTCCTCCTCCGCCGGCCTCGTCGACGGCGCGGGACAGGGCAACTACGCCGCCGCCAACGTGTTCCTCGACGCGCTCGCCACCCACCGCGCCGCCCTCGGCCTGCCCGCGCACTCCTTGGCCTGGGGACTGTGGGCCGGCGACACCGGCATGGGCGGCCGCCTGGCCGAGGCCGGACGGCGCCGCGTCGACCGCCTGGGGCTCGTTCCGCTGACCGCCGAACAGAGCCTCGCCGCACTCGACGCCGCCCTCCGCACCACGGAACCGACCCTGGCGCCGGTCACCGTCGACCCCGCCGCCCTCCGGGCCCGCTCCGACACCCTGCCCGGCCTGCTCCGCGACCTCGTCCCGGCACCCGCCCGCCACCCGGCCGCCGCACGGAACGCCCCCCACCGGACCCGACCCTGGTGGCCCCCGGCGGAGCTGGCCGGGCCCAACCGGGAGCGCGCCGTCCTCGAACTGGTGCGCACCCAGGTCGCCAAGGTCCTCGGCCACACCGACCGGGACGCCGTCAGCCCCCGCCGCCCCTTCACCGACCTCGGCTTCGACTCGCTGGCCGCCGTCGACCTGCGCAACGCGCTCAACGCCATCACGGGTCTCGGGCTGCCCGCCACACTCGTCTTCGACCACCCGACACCGCAGGCCCTGGCCGACCACGTCCTGCGGCTGCTCGCCGACCAGCCGGACAACGAACCGACCCCGGCCCCGAGCCCGGCCGCCCCCGCCGTGGCGGACGAGCCCATCGCCATCGTCGGCATGGCCTGCCGCTACCCCGGCGGCGTCACCTCCCCCGAGGACCTGTGGCGGCTGCTCGCCCAGGGCACCGACGCCATCGGGGGATTCCCCACGGACCGCGGCTGGGACGTCGACGCCCTCTACGACCCCGAACCCGGCACACCGGGCAGGAGCTACAGCCGCGAGGGCGGTTTCCTGTACGAGGCGGCCGAGTTCGACCCGGAGTTCTTCGAGATCGGCCCGCGCGAGGCCCAGGCCATGGACCCACAGCAGCGACTGCTTCTCGAGGTCTCCTGGGAGGCGCTGGAACGGGCGGGCATCGACGCACGCTCGCTGCGCGGCAGCGACACCGGGGTGTTCGCCGGCGTCATGTACCACGACTGGGGCACCAGACTCGGCACCGTACCCGAGGACCTGGCCGGCTACCTCGGCAACGGAAGCCTCTCCAGCGTCGTCTCCGGCCGCATCGCCTACACGCTGGGCCTCCAGGGACCCGCCGTCACTGTCGACACGGCCTGCTCGTCCTCGCTGGTCGCCCTGCACTGGGCGGTCCAGGCGCTGCGCCGCGGCGAGTGCGACCTGGCCCTGGCCGGCGGTGTGACGGTCATGTCCACCCCCGACACCTTCATCGACTTCAGCCGGCAACGTGGGCTCGCCGCCGACGGCCGCTGCAAGTCCTTCTCCGCCGCGGCCGACGGCACCGGCTGGGGCGAAGGCGTGGGCATGCTGCTCGTCGAACGGCTCTCCGACGCCCACCGCAACGGGCACCGCGTCCTCGCCGTCGTCTCCGGCTCCGCTGTCAACCACGACGGCGCCTCCAACGGTCTGACCGCGCCCAACGGCCTCGCCCAGCAGCGCGTCATCCGGCAGGCCCTGGCCGACGCCGGAGCCGCGCCCGCCGAGGTGGACGCGGTCGAGGGGCACGGCACGGGGACGCGGCTCGGCGACCCGATCGAGGCGCAGGCGTTGTTGGCCACCTACGGCCAGGACCGGCCGGAGGACCGCCCGCTGTGGCTCGGCTCCCTGAAGTCGAACATCGGGCACACGCAGGCCGCGGCCGGTGTGGCGGGCGTCATCAAGATGGTGATGGCGATGCGGCACGGGGTCCTGCCCAGGACCCTGCACGCGGACGAGCCCTCGCATCAGGTGGACTGGTCGGCCGGCGAGGTGCGGCTGTTGGCCGAACCCCGGGAGTGGCCGGAGACCGACCGCCCCCGGCGGGCCGGCGTCTCCTCCTTCGGGATCAGTGGGACCAACGCCCACGTCATCGTCGAGCAGGCGCCGTCCGCCCCCGCGCTGCCCAGCGGGGAGGCCGGGGAACCGAGCCTGCCCGTCCTGCCGTTCGTGCTCTCCGCGCGCGGCCCCGCCGCGCTCGGCGGCCAAGCCGCCCGGCTGCGTTCCTTCCTGGGCGAGCGGCCCGGCACGGACCTCGGCGACCTCGCACTCTCCCTCGCCACCACCCGCACACCGCTCGAACACCGGGCGGTGGTGCTCGCCGGCGACCACGCGGACCTCATGCGCGGCCTGGAGACCCTGGCGGCCGGCGAAACGACCCCCGGGACGTTCACGGGAACCGAGGACGGCGGCGGTCTCGCCCTCCTGTTCTCGGGTCAGGGGTCGCAGCGGGTGGGGATGGGGCGCGGGCTGTATGAGGCGTTCCCGGTGTTCGCTGAGGCGTTCGACGAGGTCTGTGCGGGGTTCGACGGGCCCTTGCGCGAGGTGGTGTTCGCTTCCGACCAGGAGGCGCTGGATCGGACGGAGTTCGCGCAGCCGGGGTTGTTCGCGGTGCAGGTGGCGCTCTTCCGGCTGTTGGGGTCCTGGGGCGTGAAGCCTGATGTGCTGGTGGGTCACTCCATCGGGGAGTTGGCGGCGGCGTATGTGGCTGGGGTGTGGTCGCTTCCGGATGCGTGTGCGTTGGTGGCGGCTCGTGGTCGGTTGATGCAGGCGTTGCCGGCGGGCGGGGCGATGCTCGCGGTGGCGGCCCTCGAGGACGAGATCCTGCCGCTGCTCGGCGACGGATTGGACCTCGCGGCCGTCAACGGTCCCTCGTCGGTCGTCGTCTCCGGCAGGGAGGACGCGGTGGCGCGCCTGGAGGCCAGGCTCGCGGGCCATAGGACGCGGCGGCTTCGTGTCTCGCACGCGTTCCACTCGGCGCTGATGGAGCCGATGCTCGACGAGTTCCGGGCGGTGGCCGAGGGGCTGACCTACCGGGAGCCGCGCGTCGGCATCGTTTCGACCGTGACAGGTGGGCCCGGGGACTGGCGTGATCCCGAGTACTGGGTGTCCCAGGTGCGGCGGCCGGTCCGGTTCGCCGACGCCGTCCGGACGGCGTCGGACGAGGGAGCCACCACCTTCCTGGAACTCGGCCCCGACGCAGTACTGACCGCCATGGGCGCCGAGGCGCTCCAGAACCGTCCGAGCCTCCACTTCCTCTCCCTGCTCAGGCGCGATCGGGCCGAACCGTCCGAAGCGCTCACCGTCCTGGCCCGGCTGCACGTGCGGGGCGCGCCCATCACCTGGCCGGCCCTGCTCGGCAGGGGCGGCAACCTGCTCGACCTGCCCACCTACGCCTTCCAGCACCGCCGGTTCTGGCTGGACGCCACGCCCGCGACCGACGTCGCGGGACTCGGCCAACTCCCCGGGGACCACCCGGTACTGGGGGCGGTCGTCGCCCTCCCCGGCGCCGACACCGTGGTGCTGACCGGCCGGCTGTCCGTCCAGAGCCAGCCGTGGCTCGCCGACCACGTGGTGCACGGAACGACCCTGCTGCCGGGCACCGGCTTCGTCGAACTCGCCGTCCGGGCGGGCGACCAGGTCGGCTGCGGCACCGTGGAGGAACTGACGCTGGAGGCACCGCTGGCACTGCCGGACGCGGGCGGCGTCGCCGTCCAGGTGGTCGTCGGCGCACCTCAGCGGGGGAGACGCCCGCTCGCGGTGTACGCGCGTGCCGAGGACGCCCCGGCCGACCAGGAGTGGACGCGCCACGCCACCGGCGTACTCGCCGAGGAGAGCCGCCCGGAGTCGTTCGACCTCAGCCACTGGCCGCCCGCCGACGCCGAGCCGATCGACCTGGACGGCGCCTACCAGACCCTGCGCACCAGGGGCTACGAGTACGGACCGGCGTTCCAGGCGCTGCGAGCCGCGTGGCGGCGCGGCGACGAGGTGTTCGCCGAGATCGAGGCCGACGACGCCACCGCCCGCACCGCCGCCTCGTACGGCCTGCACCCCGCCCTGCTCGACGCGGCGATGCACGCCGACCTGCTCACCGACCCGGACGGCGCGACGCTGCTGCCGTTCGTGTGGAACGGCGTCACGCTGCACGCTGCCGGAGCCACCGGGCTGCGCGTCAGGATCACCCGCATCAGCGGTGACGAGGTCTCCGCGATCGAGATCGCCGACCGCGAGGGCAGGGCCGTCGCCGCCGTGGAATCCCTGGTCTCGCGGCCGGTCTCGGGACAGCCGCTCGCCCCGCCAGCCGACCACACGTCAGTCGGCGCCCTCTACCGGGTGGAGTGGCGCCCGCTCCCGCTCACCGCCGACGAGTCCCGGCCCGCCGAAGGCTGGGCCGTCGTCGGCAGCGGCGCGGTCGAGGAGACGGAGGGAGCGGCGTCGCCGGCGACCGACGTCCTGCACCACGTCGTCCCGGCCCACGCCGTGCACGACGACCTCGGCGCGCTGACCGCCGCGATCGAGGCGGGCGCGCCCGTCCCTGAGGTCGTGATCCTCGACTGCCGCCCTCCCGTCGGGGGCGACCCCACCGATGTGCCCGCGCAGGCCAGGGCCCGTACCGCCGGAGCCCTCCGCACCCTGCGGGACTGGCTGGCCGACGCACGCTTCGACGGCGCCCGCCTGGTGGCACTCACCCGGGGGGCCGTGTCCCCGCAGGGCCCCCCCGACCCGGCCGCGAGCCCGGTATGGGGACTGCTGCGCGCTGCCCAGGCGGAGCATCCCGGGCGCTTCGTCCTCGTGGACGCGGACGATGCCCCTCCCGGGCTGCTCCTGGCCGCCATCGCCTCGGGCGAACCGGAGATCGCCATCCGTGGCTCTGCCTCCCAGGTGCCCAGGTTCGCCCGCCTCGCGACCGAGGCCGGCCCCCCGCCCACCCCACCGGCGCCCGGCGGGACCGTGCTCGTCACCGGCGGCACCGGCGGCCTCGGCCGCCTGGTGGCACGCCACCTGGTGACCCAACACGGCGTCCGGCACCTGGTGCTCACCAGCCGCCGCGGGCCCAACGCCCCCCACGCCGAGGAACTGCGGGACGAACTCACCGCTCTCGGCGCCTCGGTGACGATCGCCACCTGCGACACCGCGGACCGGCCGGCACTGGCCGCGGTACTGGACGCCATCCCGGCCGACCATCCGCTGACCGCCGTCGTCCACGCGGCCGGCACGGCCGACGGCGGCCTCGTCGCCGGCCTGACCGACGAACAGCTCCAGAACGTCCTGAGCCCGAAGGTCGACGGCGCGTGGCACCTTCACGAACTGACCCGGGACCTCGGCCTGACCGCCTTCGTGCTCTTCTCCTCAGCGGGCGGCAGCGTGCTGGCCGCCGGCCAGGCGAACTACGCCGCCGCCAACGCCTTCCTCGACGCCCTCGCCGAGCACCGCCACGCGGCGGGCCTCGCCGCGAGCTCCCTGGCCTGGGGCCTGTGGGCCGAGAACACCGGACTCGGCGGCGAACTCGGCGCGGACGACCTCCACCGCATGGCGCGCCTCGGACTGCCGGCCATGGACGCACAGGAGTCACTGGCCCTGTTCGACGAGGCCCTTCGTGCCACGGAACCCGTCATCGCGCCGCTGCGGATCGACCAGGACGCCCTGAAGGCCCGCACCGACGAGTTGCCCGCGCTGCTGCGCTCCCTCGCCCCGGCCCGCGTGCCGGTCACCGCCGCCCGTCGCCGCGCGGCCACCACCGGCACGCCCGCGGGACAGGAATCGCACCTGGCCCGACGCCTCTCCCAACTCCCCGACGCCGAGCGCGACCAGGCCCTGACCGAGTTGGTCACCCAGCACGTCGCGACCGTCCTGGGCCACGCGAGCGTGGCGGACGTGAACGCCGGTCGGGCCTTCAAGGAACTGGGCTTCGACTCGCTCGCCGCGGTGGAACTGCGCAACCTCCTCGGCTCGGCGACCGGCCTGACCCTGCCCGCCACCCTGGTCTTCGACCACCCCACGGTCCATCACGTGGCCGACTACCTCAGGAGCAGAATCGCGGGACCCGCCCCGGCAGCCGCACCCACCCCGGCGGCGAGGACCGCGACGACCTCCCACGACGACGACCCCATCGCCGTCATCGGCATGGGCTGCCGCTACCCCGGCGACGTCATGACCCCCGACGACCTGTGGCGGCTGCTCGCCGAAGGCACCGACGCGATCAGCGAATTCCCCACCAACCGGGGCTGGGACATCGAAGGTGTCTACCACCCCGAGCCGGGCCGGCGCGGCAAGAGCTACACCCGCGAGGGCGGCTTCCTCCACCGAGCGGCCGAGTTCGACGCCGAGTTCTTCGGCATCGGCCCCCGCGAGGCCCTGGCCATGGACCCGCAGCAGCGACTGCTGCTGGAGACCGCCTGGGAGACCGTCGAGCAGGCCGGGATCGACCCGAGCTCGCTGCGCGGCAGCCCCACCGCAGTCTTCGCCGGAGCGATGTACGACGACTACGGCAGTCGGGTGCACGACGCGCCCGCCGCCGTCGCCGGGTACCTCGCCAACGGCAGCTCGGGAGCCGTCGTCTCCGGCCGCGTCTCCTACCTCATGGGCCTGGAAGGCCCCTCCATGACGATCGACACCGCCTGCTCCTCGTCGCTGGTCGCCCTCCACCTCGCCACCAAGGCGCTGCGCAACGGCGAGTGCTCGCTCGCCCTGGCCGGCGGCGTCACCGTCCTGTCCAGCCCCGATCTGTTCGTGGACTCCAGCCGGCAGGGGGTCATCGCCCCCGACGGACGCTCCAAGTCCTTCTCCGCCGCGGCCAACGGCACCGGCTGGGCGGAGGGAGCGGGCCTGGTGCTTCTGGAGCGGCTGTCGGACGCCCGCCGGAACGGGCACCGGGTGCTGGCGGTGGTGCGGGGCAGCGCGGTGAACCAGGACGGCGCCTCCAACGGGCTGACCGCGCCCAACGGCCCCGCCCAACAGCGGGTGATCCAGGCGGCGCTGGCCGACGCGGGAATCACCCCCGGCGACGTGGACGCGGTCGAGGCACACGGTTCCGGGACCCGCCTCGGCGATCCGATCGAAGCACAGGCGCTGTTGGCCACCTACGGACAGAACCGGCCCGAGGACCGACCGCTGTGGCTCGGGTCGATCAAGTCCAACATCGGCCACGCCCAGGCGGCCGGTGGCGTCGCGGCGGTCATCAAGATCGTGCAGTCCCTGCGGCACCGCACGCTGCCCAGAACCCTCCACGTGGACGCACCCTCCCCCCACGTCGACTGGACGGTCGGCGCGGTGGAGCTGCTGACCGAGCCGCGGGCGTGGGACGACCCGGGCCGCCCGCGTCGGGCGGGGATCTCCTCCTTCGGCATCAGCGGCACCAACGCGCACGTCATCATCGAGGAGGCCCCGGTGCCGGCGCCCGCCGTCGGCCTCCCGGCCCTCCCGGCGCCGGCACCCGACCCCGTGCCGTTGCCGATCACGGCAAACACCGAGGACGCACTCCGGTCCCAGGCCGCGCGCCTCGTCGAGCACCTCACCACACGCGCGGCCGAGGCACCGTCACTGCGAGACCTCGGCTACTCGCTGGCGACGACCCGCGCCGGCCTCGACCACCGCGCGGTCGTCCTGGCCGCAAACTCCGAGGGCGCGCTCCGCGCGCTCACCGAGATCGCCTCCGGAACGTTCCCGGCCGACGTCGTACGGGGACACACCCGCACGGGTGGGACGGTGTTCGTGTTTTCGGGTCAGGGGTCGCAGCGGGTGGGGATGGGGCGTGAACTCCACTCCGCCTTCCCGGTGTTCGCTGAGGCGTTTGACGAGGTGTGTGCGGGGTTCGGTGGGTCGTTGCGTGAGGTGGTCTTTGAGGACGCGGCGGCGCTGGATCGTACGGAGTTTGCGCAGCCGGGGTTGTTCGCGGTGCAGGTGGCGCTGTTCCGGTTGCTGGAGTCGTGGGGTGTGCGGCCTGATGTGGTGGTGGGGCATTCGATCGGGGAGTTGGCGGCGGCGCATGTGGCGGGGGTGTGGTCGCTTCCGGATGCGTGTGCGTTGGTGGCGGCTCGTGGTCGGTTGATGCAGGCGTTGCCGGCGGGTGGGGCGATGCTCGCGGTGGCTGCTTCCGAGGAGGAGGTCCTGCCGCTGCTTGGCGATGGGTTGGACCTGGCGGCCGTCAACGGTCCCTCGTCGGTGGTCGTCTCCGGTGACGCGGAGGCGGTGGCGGGCCTGGAGGCCAGGCTGGCGGGCCGTAGGTCGCGGCGGCTTCGGGTGTCGCACGCTTTCCATTCGGCGTTGATGGAGCCGATGTTGGAGGAGCTCCGGGCGGTGGCCGAGGGACTGTCGTACCAGGAGCCGGGCCTGCGGGCGATGTCGACGGTGACCGGCCAGGCAGCGGGCGCGGGGGAGTGGTGTGATCCGGAGTACTGGGTGTCGCAGGTGCGGCGGCCGGTGCGGTTCGCCGACGCGATCCGGACCGTAGCGGCTCAGGGCGTGGGCCGGTTCGTCGAGATCGGCCCGGACGCCACCTGCACGGCCATGGCCGAGGCGTGCCTCACCGACACCGACGAGGTCACGTTGACGCCGACCCTGCGCCGTGACCGTCCGGAGGCAACGGCGCTCCTCACCGCGGTCGGCGCGTCCTACGCGAGCGGTGGCACCGTGGACTGGGAGGCCCTGTTCGCCGGCTCCGGAGCCTCCCGCGTCGACCTCCCCACCTACCCGTTCCAACGCCAGGAGTACTGGCTGAATGCCACACCCGTCTCCGGGGACATCGCCTCGGCCGGCGTCGGCGGGGACGACCACCCGCTCGTCGGCGCGGTCGTCGAGCTGCCCGACTCGGGCGGCGTCGTCCTCACCGGCCGCCTCTCCACCGGCCAGCAGCCCTGGCTCGCCGATCACCGCATCATGGGCCAGGTACTGCTGCCCGGCACGGCCTTCGTGGAACTGGCCCTGCACGCAGGGAAGCACGCCGCCTGCGACGTCATCGAGGAACTGACGCAGCGGGCGCCGCTCGTGCTGCCCGAGGAGGGCGGAGCGCTGACCAGGATCGTCGTCGGGCCCGAGAAGGACGACCGGCGACCGGTGTCGGTCTACTCCCGGCCCGAAGGCGCACCCCCCGACACCGCCTGGACACTGCACGCCGCCGGGACGCTCACCGCGAACCCCCCGGACACGACCGACCGGGGGAGGACCCCTGGCGCCGCGACCTGGCCTCCCGACGGCGCGCGACGGATCGACATCGACGACGTGTACGAGGACCTGGCGGAGGCCGGGTACGGCTACGGCCCGGTGTTCCGCAACCTGCGGGCCGTCTGGAGAAGGGGCGACGAGGTGTACGCGGAGGTTGCCCTGCCCGCCGGCATCGACGCCGGCCCCTACGGCCTCCACCCCTCGCTGTTCGACTCGGCCCTCGGTGCCGTCGACTTCCTCGCCGACGGCGGCCCGAAGGCACTCACCGAGACCACGATCCCCTTCGTGTGGAACCACGTGTCGCTGCGCGCCACCGGAGCCACGGCCCTCCGGGTCCGGGTCCGTCCCGCGTCCGGTGACGGCGCCGCGGCACTGGACCTCATGGACGCCTCAGGTCTCCTCGTGGCGACGGTGGCATCCCTGGTGACCCGGCCGATCGGTGCGACCCGGCTCGCCGACAGCACCGGCACCCCGGAGTCCCTGTTCCGCGTCGCCTGGCGGCCGGTGCCCCCACCGCGGGCATCCGCGGCGCCCCTCCACCGGCGCTTGGCCGTGCTCGGCACCGACGACCTCGGCCTGAACCTCCCCACCCACCACGACGTGGCATCGCTCGCCGAGTCGGCTGCGGCGCTCGACACCGTCCTGCTGCCCTGCCCTCCGTCGGCCGGCGCCGCGTCCGGGCACCGCCCGCCCGTCGCCGCGCGGGACGCGGTGCACCGGACCCTGGCCCTGGTACGCGACCTGTTGACCGAGCCGCGCCTGTCCAGGGTCGGCCTCGCCGTCGTGACCCGGCACGCGGTGCACGCGCCGGAGGGACCGGACCTGGCCACCGCCCCCCTCTGGGGACTGGTCCGCGCGGCACAGGCGGAGAACCCGGGGCGGGTGAACCTGATCGACACCGATGCCACGGACGCCTCACTGCGTGCCCTGCCGACCGCCGTGGCACTCAACCGTCCGGAACTCGCCGTGCGGGCAGGAAAGTACCTGGAGCCCCGGCTCGACCGGGTCTCCACGACGGGCACCGTATCGACGCTGAACCCCGAGGGCACGGCACTGATCACCGGCGGAACCGGCCTCCTCGGCGGCGCCCTGGCCCGGCACCTGGTCACCGAGCACGGGATACGGCAGCTGCTCCTCGTCGGCCGACGCGGCGCGGACGCGCCGGGCGCAGCGGAACTGAGCGCCGATCTCACCCGGCTCGGCGCCTCCGTCACCCTCGCGGCCTGCGACGTCGCCGACCGCGACGCCCTCGCCGCGGTACTCGCCCGGGTCCCGGCCGAGCACCCGCTCACCGCGGTGATCCACGCGGCGGGCCGCCTGGACGGCGGAACGCTCGCCACCCTGACACCCCGCCAGGTCGACGACGTGCTGCGCCCCAAGGTGGACGGGGCCTGGAACCTCCACGAGTTGACCCGGCACCTGGACCTCGCGGCCTTCGTGCTCTACTCCTCGGCGGGCGGACTGATCCTCGCCGAAGGGCAGGCCAACTACGCGGCGGCCAACGTGTTCCTCGACTCGCTCGCCGAACACCGGGCCGCCCTCGGCCTGCCCGGCCTCTCCCTGGCCTGGGGCCCATGGGAGGGCAGCGAGGACGACATCGACATGGAACGGCTCAGCCGTAACGGCACGCCGCCCCTGACCGCGCGCGACGGCCTCGCCCTGTTCGACGCCGCCCTCGCGGCGCCGGACGCCGTGCTCGTGCCGGTCCGAGTCGACCGGGCCGCCCTGCGCGGCCGGCGCGACGTACCCGCCCTGCTGCTCCCCGACCCCGCTCACGAGACCGAGCCACCCGCCGCCGCGAACGCCGCGAACACCGGGAGCGTGAGCACCCTCGCGGAGCGGCTGGCCGGCCAACGAAGTGGCGACCGGCAGCGGGTCCTGCTGGAACTGGTGTGCACCGAGGCCGCGGCCGTGCTGGGACACACCGACGGCAGGGCGGTCGATCCCCACAAGGGGTTCACCGACCTGGGCCTGGACTCCCTGGCCGCGATCGAACTCCGCAACCGGCTGGGTGAGGCCACCGGCCTCAGACTCCCGGCCACGCTGATGTTCGACTACCCGAGCCCGACCCCACTGGCCAAGTACCTCCTGGCCGAACTGTCGGAGAACGAGACGCACGAGTCGAGCACCGAGAACACCGAGGAACCAGAGAACACCGACGAACGGGCCAGGACGATCAAGGAGATGAACGCCGGGGATCTGGTCCGTGCCGTCCTCGGGGACGCGTTCCCGGCATCCGGCGGCGCCCTGGGACACGCTGGTGAAGAGGAGACATCATGAGCACGGGCCCCTCCACCGAGCAGCTCGTCGAAGCCCTTCGGCAGTCCATGCTCGACAACGAGAGACTGCGCCGCGAGAACGAACGCTTCGCGGCAGCCGCGACGGAGCCCATCGCCATCGTGGGGATGGCGTGCCGGTATCCGGGTGGGGTGGGCTTCCCGGAGGAGTTGTGGGAGCTGGTTGTCGAGGGGCGGGACGCCGTTTCGGGGTTTCCGGTCGATCGGGGCTGGGATCTGGACGGGTTGTACGACCCGACGGGGGAGCGGCCGGGTTCCAGTTACGGTCGCGAGGGCGGGTTCCTCTATGACGCGGCGGAGTTCGACGCCGGCTTGTTCGGTATCTCGCCGCGTGAGGCGTTGGGGATGGATCCGCAGCAGCGGTTGTTGTTGGAGGCGTCCTGGGAGGCGTTGGAGCGGGCGGGGGTGCCGCCGCTGTCGTTGCGGGGCAGCGCTACCGGGGTCTTCGCCGGCGTCATGTACCACGACTACGGGGCGGGAACGAGCGACGGCAGCATCGTCTCCGGCCGGGTGGCCTACACGCTGGGCCTCGAAGGCCCGGCGATCACCGTGGACACCGCCTGCTCGTCCTCCCTGGTCGCCCTCCACCTGGCCGCCCAGGCGCTGCGCCGCGGCGAATGCACCCTCGCGCTCGCGAGCGGCGTGACCGTCATGGCCGAACCGGACATGTTCGTGTACTTCAGCGAGCAACGCGGATTGGCCCCCGACGGGCGGTGCAAGGCGTTCTCGGCCTCGGCCGACGGCGTCGGCTGCTCGGAGGGCGTGGGTGTGTTGGTGTTGGAGCGGTTGTCGGATGCCCGGCGGAACGGGCGTCGGGTGCTGGGGGTGGTGCGTGGTTCGGCGGTGAACCAGGACGGCGCCTCCAGCGGCCTGACCGTGCCGAATGGTCCGGCGCAGCAGCGGGTGATTCGGGCGGCGTTGGCGGATGCGGGGTTGGCGGCGTCCGAGGTGGATGTGGTGGAGGGGCATGGGACGGGGACGCGCCTTGGTGATCCGATCGAGGCGCAGGCGCTGTTGGCCACGTACGGACAGGACCGCGAGGCGGACCGCCCGTTGTGGCTGGGGTCGGTGAAGTCGAACATCGGGCACACGCAGGCGGCGGCCGGTGTGGCGGGTGTCATCAAGATGGTGATGGCGATGCGGCACGGGGTGTTGCCGCGCACGCTGCATGTCGACGAGCCGTCGCCAGAGGTGGACTGGTCGGCGGGTGCCGTGGAGCTGCTGACCGAGCCACGGGCCTGGCCGGAGACCGACCGCCCCCGGCGGGCCGGCGTCTCCTCCTTCGGCATCAGCGGAACCAACGCCCACGTGATCATCGAGGGGACACCAGCCGCCGAGCCGTCGGCCACGGAGGAAGCGCCGGTGGCCCCGTGGGTGTTGTCGGGAGACACACCGGAGGCGTTGGGCGCGCAGGCGGCTCGGCTGCTGTCACTGGTTGGAGAGCACGCGGAGTTCCGCCCTGCCGACGTTGGGTGGTCGCTGGCGACGGGCCGATCGCATCTGCGGTACCGGGCCGCACTGATCGCCGACGACCACGCGGAACTGCTACGAGGCCTGAAGGCACTGACGGCTGGCGAGACGACCTCCGGAACTTTCACGGGAACTGAGGGCAGCGGTCGGCTCGCCTTCGTGTTCTCGGGTCAGGGGTCGCAGCGGGTGGGGATGGGGCGCGGGCTGTATGAGGCGTTCCCGGTGTTCGCTGAGGCGTTCGACGAGGTGTGCGCGGGCTTCGACGGGCCCTTGCGTGATGTCGTGTTCGGTTCTGACCAGGAGGCGCTGGATCGTACGGAGTTCGCGCAGCCGGGGTTGTTCGCGGTGCAGGTGGCGCTCTTCCGGCTCCTTGAGTCGTGGGGTGTGCGGCCTGATGTGGTGGTGGGGCATTCGATCGGGGAGTTGGCGGCGGCGCATGTGGCGGGGGTGTGGTCGCTTCCGGATGCGTGCGCTCTGGTGGCGGCTCGTGGTCGGTTGATGCAGGCGCTGCCGGCGGGTGGGGCGATGCTCGCGGTGTCTGCTTCCGAGGAGGAGATCCTGCCGCTGCTCGGCGACGGGTTGGACCTGGCGGCGGTGAACGGTCCTTCGTCGGTGGTCGTCTCCGGTGACGCGGAGGCAGTGGCGGTCCTGGAGCAGAAGCTTCGGGACGAGGGCCGCAGGGTCACTCGGCTTCGCGTCTCCCATGCCTTCCACTCGGCGTTGATGGAGCCGATGTTGGGGGAGTTCCGGGCGGTGGCCGAGGGGCTGTCGTACCGGGAGCCGCGTGTCGGGTTCGTGTCGACGGTCACGGGTGGAACTGCGGGGTGGTGTGATCCCGGGTATTGGGTGTCGCAGGTGCGGCGGCCGGTGCGGTTCGCCGACGCCATCCGGGCGGCGGAGGCTCAGTGTGTGGGCCGGTGGGTGGAGATCGGTCCGGGCGCCACCTGCACCGCGATGGCCCAGGAGTGCCTGAGCGGCACCGATGGCGTCGTGTTGACGCCGACCCTGCGCCGGGATCGGGAGGAGCCCCGCGCCTTGGCTGAGGCAGTGGCGCAACTCCACGTCCACGGCACAGAACCGGACTGGGAGGCCCTGCTCGCTGGTTCTGGTGCTTGTTGGGTTGATGTGCCGACGTATGCGTTTCAGCGTCGGCGGTTCTGGTTGGATTCGCGGTCGGGGCCCGGTGTGGGTGGTTGGGGTGTGGTGTCGGCTGCGCATCCGTTGGTGGGTGTGGTGGTGGAGTTG
>NZ_JBHXFJ010000057.1:0-52416 GCF_042722465.1 Streptomyces sp. NPDC127098 | reverse complement strand
CCCGCCACCAGCCGCAACGCCTGTTACTGACCGGGAGGAACGGCCGCAGCCGTTCCCACTCGGCATCCGTCAGATCACCCCGCTCCATGTCCACATCAACGACCAACACGCGAAGTAGTCACATGATCGGCAGGACAAGTCCTAGGCGGGCGTTACCGACTGAAGTCCCGGCTGGGTCACGGCGGCATGGGCACGGTGTGGCGGGCGCACGACGAGCTGGTGGACCGTGAGGTCGCCATCAAGGAGCCGCGGGTCCCGGAGTCCGTTCCCGACCGGGAGCGGACGACGATGTACGAGCGCATGCAGCGCGAGGCCCGGGCTGCGGCGCGGATCAGCCACCCGGCCGTGGTCACGGTGCACGACGTGGTGTGTCGGAGGCCGGCCAACCGTGGCTGGTGATGGAGCTGGTTCGCGGGCAGTCGCTCGAGGACGTGCTGGAGGCCGGCACCCTGGACGTGCGCGAGGCGGCGCGAATTGGGCTGGCCGTGGTCGACGCCCTTACCGCCGCGCACAAGGCGGGCGTGACCCATCGGGACGTCAAACCCGCCAACGTGCTGCTCGACCAGAACGACCGTGTGGTGCTCACGGACTTCGGCATCGCCCAGGTGGAGGGCGAGCAGGGTCTCACGGACACCGGTTCGTTGATCGGCTCCCCGGAGTTCATGGCGCCCGAACGGGTCCTTGGCCAGCGCCCGGGCCCTTCCTCCGACCTGTGGTCGCTCGGCCTGCTCCTGTACGTGGCGGTGGAGGGCGTGTCGCCGTTCCGGAGGAACAGCACCGCGGCCACGTTCCAGGCGGTGATGTCCGCGGAGCCCCAACGGCCGGTCCGAGCAGCCGGGCCGTTGGGGGACCTGATCACACGCCTGCTCGGTAAGCGTCCGGACGCGCGCCCGGACGCGGCCGAGGTTCGCCGCGCCCTGGAGGCTGTCGTCTCCCTGCCACCGGCCCCCCAGGCGGTGACCCAACCGTCGTGGATGCCGCTGCCGCCCGGGCGCCGGCTCGGCCGGAGGGGCCTGGTGGGGCTGGGGGTGGCGGCGCTCGCGCTGGTGATCCTGGTGGCGCTGTTCGTGGTCGGGCCGGTAGGGGGAGGCGGCCTCCCCGATGGTTGGGAGGTTGTCCCGGAGGAGCGTTTCCAGATGGACATCGCGCTGCCGGACGAGTACGAGCGGATCGTCGACGAGGAGAACGAGGACCACGTCATCTATCGGTCACCGGACGGCATCTACACCGTCGACGTATGGCTGAGGCGTTCGGAGACCCGAGGCGCCGTCCAGGCGGCCAGCGCCGTCCTCGACGACTTCCAGGAGGGCCCGTCGATCTACGACGACGGCGACATCCAGGAGACGGAGTTCCAGGACCGCGGCGCGGCCGAGCTGCTCGTGCTCAGCCGCTCCGAGGCAGACCAGCCAAGAACGCAGCGCAGGGCGCTCTTCTACGGACTGGAGGACGAGGAGCTGATGTGGCGGGTGCAGGTCCTCATGCCGGGTGAGGACGGACCACCGAGGTCACACGGCGAGGAGCTCTACACCGGCGTCATCGAGCACCTGCGGATTCGCGACTCCGCTGGATGACGCCTCGGCGCCGCGAGCATCGTCGGACCTCTCCCATCACCTGTGACTCACGTCCCCGCCCTTCCTGTCAGCAATCGGGGCGCCGTTCCGCTCAAGTCACCGAGAGTAAGCGGACCGACAGGAGCATCACATGAAGCACCGCATCGTCGTCCTCGGCGCCGGCTATGCCGGGGCCTACGTGGCCGGGACCCTGGCCCGCAGGCTGTCCCCGGCGGACAGCGAGATCACCGTGGTCAACGCCGAGCCGGACTTCGTCCAGCGCATGCGGCTGCACCAGCTCGCGGCCGGGCAGGACATCGAGGCTCCCAAGCTCGCCGACGTCCTCGCGGGCACGGGGGTACGCCTGCGCCTCGCCCGAGTCACCGCCGTCCGCCCGGGGCGCCAGGTCGTCGCCGTGGCCGATGCCGATGGAGAACCGGGCGGGGTGTGTGCTCCTGTCCGGAGACACTGGCCTTCGGCCGAGAGGGCGAGCCGCTTGAAGGCGTCTTCCTTGGGGGCGGTCGTCTGGGCTTCGCAGCCGGGGTGGTCCACGGTGATCTGGGGGCGGGTGGTGGTCCCAATGGTCAGCCGGCCGCCGCCGGGCGTCAGGCAGCGGCCGGTCCAGCTGGTGCTGTCGGTCGCGTTGACGCGGGCGAGCAGCGTGCGGACTTCCTTGGGGCGCCGACCGGCCACCGCCATGTCCAGGCGGGTGAAGAGGCCACGGCTGACCTCGGCCTGCTCCTCCAGCCAGCAGGGGTCGGGTGAGCGGGTCGGGGATCCGGACTCGGACGACTCCTGGCAGCCGGGTCCGTAGGTTCGTCGACGTCACGGCGGTGGTCTCGCTCCCTTGCTTCCTGTCGAGGGAGCGGGAGTCGGAGAGGTGGGCCGACGGCCGGGCACTCGGCACTGCACGGGAGCGCGCGGAGGCACGGGTTGGGGCACGCGCCGCCTGGTGACTCGGCTACACAGACAGCTGGCGGAGCGGCGCAGGCCGCTCGGCAGGCAGCGGACCAGCGGCACCATGTGTGCACCGGGCATGGTCGACCCCTCACCCGGAAACGACGGCGACCCGGCGTGCGTGGCCGGGTGGGACGACGCGAAGCTGACAAAGGTGCTTCCGGCTTGTCCACGGGTCGCGGCGATGTGTGACCTCGCGCCGGGCAGCCCGCCATGTGCCGGCCACGCCCCCGCAACAACCGGCGCGCAGAGTGG
Source organism: Streptomyces sp. NPDC127098 (assembly GCF_042722465.1). NCBI lineage: Bacteria > Bacillati > Actinomycetota > Actinomycetes > Kitasatosporales > Streptomycetaceae > Streptomyces > Streptomyces sp. NPDC127098. The sequence goes on along the minus strand of NZ_JBHXFJ010000057.1, from coordinate 49,654 downwards.
GGTTCGGGTCCGTCGGAGGGGTCGCCATGAGGTTCTCCGTCCTCACCATCGTCGGTAACGCGCCGCATCCCGTGACCGGTGCGGTGACCCCGACCGCCGAGCGGTTCGACGAGGTGGTCGGGAACGGCGTGCTCGCCGAGCGCCTCGGTTTCGACGCCTACGCCGTCGGCGAGCGGCACGCCGGCACGTTCGTCTCTTCCAGCCCTACCGTGCTGTTGGGCGCGCTGGCCGCCAGGACCTCCCGGATCCGCCTGATGACCGGGGTGACGGTGCTGGCCATCCTCGACCCGGTGCGGGTGGCCGAGGACTACGCCACTCTCGACCAACTGTCCCGGGGCCGGATCGAGTTGGTCGTCGGGAAGGGCGCCGAGGCAGGGCACTTCGACCTCTTCGGCCTCGACGAGGCACGGCAGTGGGAGTACCAGGCGGAGAAGTACGAGCTGCTGCGCCGGCTGTGGCGAGAGGAAGGGGTGGACTGGCAGGGCGAGTTCCGGCCCGCGCTCAAGGGCGTCACCACCGTGCCACGCCCCTTCGCCGGACCGCCGCGCGTCTGGCACGGCTCGGCCACCAGCCCTCACTCGACCGAGTTGGCCGCCAGACACGGCGACCCGGTCTTCACGGCCAACGCCATCCAGCCGCGCGCGGCGTACGCGGAGCTGCTCGCGCACTACCGCGAGCGGTTCGAGGCGTACGGGCACGACCCGGCCGGCGCACACGTGGCGGCCGGGTCCGGCGGCCTCTACGTCGCGGACACCACCGAGCGGGCGATCGCCCGGCTGAGGGAGCGTTACGAGGCGCGGGTGGCCCAGAACTTCAAACCGCACCTGGTCGGCAGGGCCGGCTACAACACGCCGTTCCGCACCATCGAGGAGGCGGTCGAGAACGGCCCCGCGTTGATCGGAAGTCCGCAGCGGATCATCGAGAAGATCCTCGACTTCCACGCGGCGTACCGGCACGACCTGCAGTCCGTCACGGTGGACGGCTTCGGCCTCGACCGCGCCGAGCAGGAGGAGCAACTCCGGTGGTTCGCCGAGGAGATCGCCCCGGTGCTCCGCCGGGAGGCGCCGACCCGCCTGTGGTCAGCCTGAACGGGCGCACGGTCAGCCGGCTGCCGTCCCTCCCGGGATGGCCGCCAGCAGTTCCTCGGTGTAGGCGTGGCGGGGCTCGGCGAAGATCCGCTCGGTGGTGCCGGTCTCCAGCAGCCGGCCGGCCCGCATGACGCCCACCCGGTGCGCGATCTGTCGCACAACCGCCAGGTCGTGGGAGATGAACAGGTAGCTCAGCCCGAGCTCTCGCTGGAGCTCGGCGAGCAGTTCCAGGATCTGGGCCTGCACCGACACGTCGAGTGCCGAGACCGGCTCGTCGCACACCACCAGGTCGGGTTCGAGGGCCAACGCCCTGGCGATCGCTACGCGTTGGCGCTGGCCACCGGAGAGCTCGGCCGGGCGACGGTGCAGCGCGCTGGTGGGCAGCGCCACCCGTTCCAGCAACGCGGCGGCGCGGCGCGCCCGTTCCCTTCGGCCGGCCGTCCGGAAGGCCCGTAGCGGCTCTCCGATCGACTCGGCGACCGAGAACCTCGGGTCGAGCGAGGCGTAGGGACTCTGGTAGACGATCTGCATCCGGCGGCGGAGCCGGCGCAGCGGTTCGCCGGTGAGCGCGGTGGCGTCCTTCCCGTCGAACGTCACGGTGCCCGCGGTGGGGGCGGTCAGCCGCATCACCATCCGGGCCGTGGTCGACTTGCCCGAGCCCGACTCGCCGACCAGGGCGAACGTCTCGCCGCGGGCGATGGTGAAGCTGACGGCGTCCACCGCGCGCAGCCGCCGGGTGCCGGCGGAGCGTGGTAGCGGGAAGTCCTTGACCAGCTGGTCGGCCACCACCAGGGGGCCGGCGTCCGGCTCGCGCGCGGCGCGCGCGCCGACGAGCCGGGTGTCGGCCAGGCTGGGGGCCGCCGCCAACAGCCGCCTGGTGTAGGGGTGTCGGGGGCCGCGCAGCACCTCGTGCGTGGGGCCGGCCTCCACCACCTCGCCGTGTGACATCACCACGGTCCGTTGTGCCCGGTCCGCCGCGACGCCCAGGTCGTGGGTGATCAGCAGCAGCGCGGTGCCCCGGTCGCGGGTCAGGCGTTCCAGGTGGTCGAGGACCTGGCGCTGGACGGTGACGTCCAGCGCGCTGGTCGGCTCGTCGGCGATCACCAGCCGGGGCGCGGCGGCCAGTGCGATGGCGATCAGCACCCGCTGCCGCATCCCGCCCGACAGTTCGTGCGGATACTGCCTCGCCCGTGTCTCGGGGGCGTCGAAGCCGGCCTTGGCCAGCAGTTCGACGGCCTGCTCCCGGGCTCCGGCCCGGTCGGCGAGGCCGTGGATCAGCAGGCTCTCGGCCACCTGGCGCCCGACGCGCTGCACCGGGTTGAGCGCGAGATAGGGGTCCTGGGGGATCAGGCCGATGTCGGAGCCGCGCCTGGCGCGCAGCGCCCGCTCGCCGCCGGCGGCCAGGTCCTCCCCGCCGAACAGGAGCTGTCCCGCGGTCCGTCGGCCACCCCGCGGCAGCAGGCCGATGACGGCGTGCGCGGTGGTCGACTTGCCAGAGCCTGACTCACCGACCAGCGCCACGGTCTCACCGGGCGCCACCTCCAGGTCGACGCCGCGCACCGCCTCGGCCCGGCCGTAGCTCACCCGCAGTCCGCGCACGGCGAGCAGCGGAGGGTGGATCGTTCCGGTCTCCCGGTTCATCGTTCCTCGCCTTCCCACGCGCGGGCGATCCGGTTGGCGGCCAGCACGGTGGCGGCGATGGTCAGGCCGGGGAAGGTGGTGAGCCACCAGGCGCCGGCGAGGTAGTCGCGGCCCTCGGAGACCAGCGAGCCCCACTCGGGTGTCGGGGGCTCCGCGCCGTAGCCGAGGAAGCTGAGCGCCGAGACGGCGAGCACCACGGCGCCGAACTCGACGGCCGCGAACACCAGGACCGGTCCTGCCGCGTTGGGCAGCACGTGCCGCAGCAGCACGGAGTGGCGGCGGGCGCCCGCCGCGTGGGCCGCCTCCACGTAGACGGTGCCGCGCACCCGCAGCACCTCGGCCCGCATCACCCGGGCGAACCCGGCGACGCTGGTCACGCCGACCGCGATGGCCACCCGGGTGGTACCGAAGCCGAGCGCGGTCACGATGGCCAATGACAGCAGCAGCGCGGGGATGGCGAGCAGGACGTCGGCGCAGCGCATCAGGACGTCGTCAACCAGGCCGCCGAGCGCGCCGGCGAGCAGCCCCATGGCCGAGCCGGCCACCAGACCCAACGCCACCGCGAGCGAGGTGGCGCGCAGCGAGAGCGAAGCGCCGTGCACCGTCCTGGCAAACAGGTCGCGTCCCAACTGGTCGGTTCCGAAGGGGTGTTCCAGGCTGGGGCCGCGGAGTTTCTCGGCCGGCACGCCGGCCAGCGGGTCGCGCGAGGTGAACAGCTCGGGCAGGAAGGCCGCCGTCAGCACGGCGGCGACCACCAGCACGGAGAGGGCGAGTCCCGGCCGCCGCAGCCAGTACCCGAGGCGGGGCCGCGGCCGCCCGGCGCCGACCGTCGCCGCCGCCGGCGACGGGGCTGGCGCCGCGCCCGCCGCGCCGTCCGGCCGGCTCGTCACGTCCGTCCGCCGGCTCACGCCGGCACCGCCCGCTCGGCCGTCAGCCGGGGGTCGAGCAGCGGGGCGACGAGATCGACCAGCAGGTTGGCGAGCACGTACACCAGCGCCCCGAAGCTCACGATCCCCAACACCAGGGGAATGTCCTGCGCGTTGACCGCCGTAGCGGTCGCCCGGCCGAGCCCGGTGCGGGAGAAGACGCTCTCGACCACCACCGAGCCGGCGAGCAGGTTACCCAGCAGCACCCCGAGCACCGTCAGCGGCGGGAGCGCAGCGTTCCGCACCGCGTGCCCGAGGTGGACCCGGGCGGGCGAGGCGCCCTTGGCCCAGGCCGTCTCGGCATAGGGCTCGGCCAGCGCCGTCCGCAGGCTCTTGGCGAAGACCTGGGCCAGCACCGAACCAACGGGCAGGGCCAGGGTGATCGCGGGCAACACGATGGCGTCCCAGCCCTCGTTGCCGAACGCGGGCAGCAACCCCCAGCGGAAGGAGACGAGTTGCACCAGCAGCAGCCCCACCCAGAAGGTGGGTGCCGACACGCCGAGCGCCGGCAGCGAGAGCAGGGCCTGCCGCAGCCAGCCCCGGCGCGACCAGCTGGCCGCCAGCGCCAGGGTGCCGCCCCCGACCGTCGCGAGGGCCAGGGCGCAGCCGGCCAGTTGGAGGGTGGCGGGCAGCGCCTCGGCGATCACCCGACCCACCGGTTCGCCGCTCGACACGGACTGGCCGAAGTCGCCTCGGACGGCGGCCACCAGCCGCTCCAGGTACTGGCGCCAGAGCGGCTGGTCGAGGCCGTGGGCCGCGCGCAGCTCGGCGACCTGCTCGTCGGTGACCGCGGACGCCTCGCCACCGCCGGCCGCCATGATTGCCACCGGATCGCTCGGCAGCAGGTACAGCACCACGAACGCCAGGGTGAACGACGCCCAGAGCACCAGCGCCGACTGGCCGAGACGGCGGGCCAGGAAGCGGCCCATCAGGAGATCCAGGTGTCGTGTAGCTGGATTCGGGAGGATGCCTCGAACTCCAGGTCGTGCACGTGCTCGGCCACTCCGAGCACGGTGGTCAGCTCGAAGACCGGGACGGTCGCGCCGTCTTCGATCAGCAGCCGCTGGGCCTCGGCCGACGCCTCGGCGCGCCGCTGGGGATCGGTGGTGGTGTTCTGCGCGGCCAGCGCCTGCTGGAGCGGGGTGCCGGGCGGCTGGCGGTAGATGTTGCGTAGGTCGGCGGAGAACGCGGTGCGCATGATGTCCGGGTCGGTGCGAGTGGTGTTGCCCCAGGAGTAGTCGAAGTCGCCCTCCTCCTGGGCGGCCGGCAGGTCGGGCAGCGGCACGGTGCGCAGCCGCAGGTCGACGCCCACCGCCCGCAGTTGCTGCTGGATCAGCTGCAGGGCGTTCTCGTTGGGCCCGAAGTTCGGTATCCACATCACCGTCAGCCGCAGCTCCTCGCCGTCCCGTACTCGTACCCCGTCGGGGCCCGGCATCCAGCCGGCGTCGTCGAGCAGCCTGGCCGCCTCGTCCGGGTCGTGCGGCAGCAGCTCGGAGAGGTCCGCGTAGGTGTCGGTGGTGTGCGCGAGCGAGCTGGTGGCGACGGTGAACGACGGGCTGAGGACGGTGTCCACCACCTCCTGCCGGTCGACGGCCAGGCTCACCGCCCGGCGGATCGTCTCGTCCGCCGGGAGTGGGCGGGAGAGGTTGGCGGTGAGCACGAACGGCAGTCCCGGGTTGGGGCGGCTGGCGAGGGTGAAGCCGGCGTCCGCCAGGGCCGCCTCGTCCTGGGCCGCCACCCCACCGATCGCGTCCACCTGACCGGACTGGAGGGCACCGGTGCGCACCCCGGACTCGGGGATGACGCGGAACGTCACCCGGTCGAGGAGGGCGGGGCCCTGGTCGCGCCAGAGCGACGAGCCCCAGGCGTAGTCCTCCCTGCGGGTCTCCACCACCGACACGTTGGGCGTGTACTCCTCGAGGACGAACGGGCCCGAGCCCACCACGTGGTCCGTGCACCGCTCCGCCGCGGGCAGTTCGGTGGTGGACCTGGCGAGTATCCCCAGCGCGGACGTCGAGGTGGCCTGGAGGAACTGCGCGTTGGGCGCTTCGAAGCCGACTCTGGCCGTGTACTCGTCGACGACCTCGGTGCCGGTGTACCCGGACAGGTAGCCGCTGCCGAGCGCCGCCTGCGCGCCGAGGGCCACGATGCTGTCGAAGGTGTCCTTGACGGCCTGGGCGTTCACCGTTGTGCCGTCGCTGAACGTCGCGTCGTCCCGCAGCGTGAAGGTGAACGTCCGCGCCTCCTCGTCCACCTCCCACCCGGTGGCCAGCCACGGCACGATCTCCCCGGTCTGCGGATCCTGGTCGGTCAACGAGTCCACCAACTGCCGCGCCGGGTAGATCGCGTCGTTCGTGGCTCGCTGATGCGGGTCGACGCACACCGGGTCGGAGGCGAGCGCGAAGGTCAGCTCGCCTCCGGAGCTTGGCTCGCCGCCTCCGCCGTCGTCCCCGCCGCCGGACGGGGGACCGGCGGCCGAGCACGCGGCCGTGGCGAGGATGACGGTCGACAGGACGGCGGGAAGGACGCTGTGACGGCGCGATCTAGCCATGAAGTCCACTGTCTCCGCGAGGCGTTGACACGGTGTGTCCGCGTCATGGACGGCTGCCCGAACCCGGCCTGGCGGCAGACTTCGGGGGACCGGGGGCCGTGGACAACCCGAAGCGCTCTTCTTAGCGCCGAAAGGCTTCACGCCGCTCGGCCAGCTGTCTGTGTCGCTGACCCCGACGCGCCTCCCCTCCCCCTCCACACCCCGAAACGCGACCTCGCTGAGGGGCGTGTCGGCCCGCCCGCGCGCCGCCGTGCCGCCTCGTGTCCTCTTCCCGCGGGCAGGGTCTTCGACCAGGACATCGTCGGCCGCCCCGACACCCTCCCGGTGCTGGCCGTCACCTCCTTCGACGCGTTCACCGGCCGCAACTTCCGGCGCGGCGGCTTCCTGGCCCGCGAGCAGCGCTACGTCCGCGCCGGGGAGTTCCTGGCCGTCACCCGCCGCCTGTGGGACTCCTGGCCGGCCGACGCGATCTTCTCCCCCACCACCGGCTCGACGAGGCCCAGGAGTTCTACCGCGACATCCAGGCCAGGGCCACCCGCCTCGGCCGACCGCCGGGCTCCGTGAAGCTGCTGCCCTCGGCGTCCTTCGTGCTCGGCGACACGGAGGCCGAGGCCGAGGAGCGCCACCGGGACATCCTGCTGCGGCGGATCACCGGGCAGACCGCCCAGATCCTGCTGGAGTCCGTCTGGAACCGTGACCTGTCCGGCTACGACCCGGAAGGACCGCTGCCCGACATCGACCCCGACCCGGCCGGGCCGCCCGTCATCCAGGGGCGGGCCAGGATCGACCAGGACCCGTTCGCCACCGTCGCCGAGTGGCGCCAACTCGCCGCCGCCCGCGGCTACTCGCTGCGCGAGCTGGCCATCCACGTCTTCGGTAGGACCGAGTTCGTCGGCACCCCGACCCAGGTGGCCGACCGCATCGACGCGTTCGTCCAGCAGGACGGCTCCCAGGGCTTCATCCTCGGCTCCCACCCGGCGCCGAGCGGCCTCGACGAATTCGTCGACGAGGTCGTGCCGCTCCTCCAGGAACGCGGCTCGCTGCGCGCCGAGTACGAGGGTGGCACGCTCCGCGAGAACCTGGGCATCCCGACGCCCGCCGCCGTCCTGGCCGGGACCCGAGCCGCCGGGGGCGGGTCCCGGCGCGCGGCGGGGTCAGGAAGGCGCCGGCACGCCGAGCGCCGGCAGGATGGTCTCCCCGACCCGGTAGGCCTCCTCGAGGAGGGGGTTCCCCGACAGGATGAAGGTGTCGACGCCCAGGTCCTCGTACTCCTTCAGCCGCTCGATGACCTGGGCGGTCGAGCCGACGACGGCGGTGCCTGGACCGGGGCGGAACAGGCTCATGCCGGGCCAGAGGTTCGGATGCCGCTCCAACTCGCGGGCCCGCGCGGGCACCCTGCCCCCGTGCTGCCGGAACTGCCGTTGCCAGCCGACCCCGTCCTCGCCGGAACGGTCCCGGAGTTGGCGGGCGTAGGTCGCCTCGCTCGTGACGTCGAGCAGCCGGTCGGCGGCGGCCCATGCCTCGTCCTCGGAGTCCCGGACGATCAGGTGCAGGCGCAGCCCGAAACGGAGGGTCCGGCCGTGCCGGGCGGCGCGCTCCCGCACGCGGTCGAGCTTCTCCTTGAGCTGCGCCGGGGGTTCGGCCCAGGTGAGGTAGACGTCCATGTGCTGGGCCGCCATCTCGATGCCCGGCTCCGAGGAGCCCCCGAACCACAGCGGCACGTGGGGGGACTGGACCGGTTTCAGGTCGCCGAAGGAGCCGCCCGCGTCGGTCAGGTCGTAGTAGTTCCCCTGGTGGTCGAAGACCTCGCCGGCGGTCAGGCGTTTCACGATCGACCAGTACTCCGCGCTCAGCGCGTACCGTTCGTCGTGTTCGACGTTCAGTCCGTACTCGCGCAGGGTCCTGGTGGAGCCGTTGACGACGTTGAACCGCAGCCGGCCGCCGAACAGGGTGTCGAAGGTGAGCGCCATCTTGGCCAGCAGCGTCGGGGAGATCAGGCCCGGGTGGACCGCGAGCAGGGGCCGGAAGCGTGTGCTGGTCGAGGCGGACAGTGCGCTGCCGAGCGGCCACACGTCGTGCAGGTCGGTCGCCAGCAGGGCGCCGCTGAAGCCGAGGCTGTCGACCGCGCCGGCGAGCCGTCGCAGGTAGCCCAGGTCCACTGGGCGGCGCCCTGCGGGCTCCCATGGGTAGGCACCCTCGCGGGGGATGAGGTACCAGAGGACTTCGGAGGCCATGGTGTGTGTTCCTCAGGGACGCGACCGGTCGGGGGCTGTGGTTCCGGGCGTGGACCCGGCGGTGGGCTCCGGTTCGCGCGCGACGGCGTCGGCGGTGCGCACCGGCCGTTCGATGAAGCCGACGCGGGCGAATATGTCGGCGGCCCGCTGCTGTTCGGCGAGGAACTCCTCGCTGACGTCCTCGATGTGCCAGGGCAGCGCCCGCAGCGCCGTCTCCCAGTCGCGCACCTCGCCCCCCTGGTGGTCGGCGGCGATGGCGGCGGCCTCGCGCGGGTGTGCCGTGACCCAGGCGTCCGTCCGGCGGAGTGCGCGCAGCAGCGCCGCGATCACGTCGGGCCGCTCCTCGGCCAGCGCCCGGCGCGTGAAGAACACCGAGCGGTCGGTGATGACCTCGCCGGTGGGGAGGAGGACGCGGAGTCCGCCCGCGCGTCGGGCGGCGGCCAGCTGCGGGCCCTGGGCCACCCAGGCGGCGATCGCCCCGGACCGCAGGAGCTGTTCGCTGTCCTCGCCGCCGCGCTCGGCGACGATGTCCGTGGCGTAGGAGAGGCCGTTGTCGTCGAGCGCCTTGGCGACCAGGTGGGTCTGCCAGGAGCCGATCGCCAGGTGCACGATGCCGCCCTTGAGGTCGGCAACGGTGCGTGCGGGGCTGTCCTCGGTGACGAGGAGGGCGCCGTGGTCGGGGCGCGGGGCCGAGACGGCCGTGTAGACGATGTCGTGCCCCGCCGCCTGGGCGGTGATCGGCGGGGTCGATCCGGTGCCGCCGAAGTCGATGACGCCGTCTGTCAGCAGAGGGCCGGTGCGCACCCCGTTCGCGTAGGGGTGGAAGACGGCGGTCTCCCCCACGGTGGCGAGTTCCTCGGCCGCGTGGTCGAGGCGGGAGAGGTAGTAGAGGGTGGGGTTGCTGTTGTGGACGCCGATGGTGACGGCCATTCAGTTCACTTCCCTTCGGGTGGGTGTGGGGGCGGGGGTGGGGACGCCGAGGTCGGCGAGCAGGCGGCGGCGCAGCGTCGCGAAGGACGGGTCGCCGGGGTCGCGGGGTCGGGGGACGTCGACGGGCTGGTCGGTGATGAGCCGGCCGTCGCGCAGGACGCAGACGCGGTCGGCCAGGCGCACCGCCTCCTCGACGTCGTGGGTGACCAGCAGGACGGCGGGGCGGTGGGTTCGGCACAGCTCGTTGACCAGGTCCTGCATGCGGAGCCGGGTGAGCGCGTCGAGGGCGGCGAACGGCTCGTCGAGCAGCAGCAGTTCGGGTTCCCGCACCAGGGCGCGGGCGAGCGCCACCCGCTGTGCCTCCCCGCCGGAGAGGGTGGTGGGCCAGGCGTGGGCGTGCTGGTCCAGGCCGACCTCGGCGAGGGCCCGCCGGCCGCGTTCGGCCTGGTTCCTGGGGAGCGCGACGGTCACGTTGGCCAGGACCCGTTTGGAGGGGACGAGCCGTGGCTCCTGGAAGACGGTGGTGCGTGCCCGGGGTACCAGGATCTCGCCCGAGTCCGCGGCGTCCAGGGCGCCGAGGATCCTCAGCAGCGTGGTCTTGCCACTGCCGCTGGCCCCCAGCAGCGCCACGAACTCGCCGGCGCCGATGGTGAGGTCGAGGCCGTCGAGCACGGCGCGTGCGCCGAACGTCTTACGCAGGCCGCGGACGTGTACGGCGGTGCTCATCGGCCGGCCCTCCGCCACGGCATCAGCAGCCGTTCCAGTACGCGCACGATGACGTCGGCGAGCAGCCCGAGCAGCCCGTAGACGAGGATGCACACGGCCAGGATGTCGGTTCGGGCGAAGTTCCCCGCCTGCACCATGAGGTAGCCGATGCCGGCGGTCGCGTTGATCTCCTCGGCGGCGATCAGGGCGATCACGCTGAGGGTCATGGACAGCCGGAGCCCGGCCAGCAGCGAAGGCAGCGCCCCGGGCAGCACCACCTGGCGCACGATGGCGAGCCGGCCCATGCCGAAGCTGCGCATGGCCTCGACCAGTTTGGGGTCGATGCCGCGGACTCCGCTCGTGGTGGAGACGTACATGGGGAAGGTGGTGGCCACGGCGATCAGGAGGATCTTCGCCGTCTCGTTGATCCCGAACCAGACCATGAACAGCGGGACCAGCGCCAGGAACGGGATGGTGCGCAGGATCTGGACGGAGGAGTCCAGCAGTTCGTCGCCCAGCCTGGTGAATCCGGTGAGGACCCCCAGGCTCAGGCCGGCGGTCAGGCCGATCAGCAGGCCGCCGCCGGAGCGGGTCAGCGAGGTGGTGAGCGCCTCGGGAAGCTGGCCGTCTCCCCACAGTTCGCCGATGGCCTGGGCCACGGCGCCGGGCGAGGCGAGTACGTCGGGGGTGAGCACGCCCGTGGCGGAGGCGGCCCACCACAGCGCGAGCAGGGCGAGCGGGCCGACCGCGCGTACCGTCGCCGCGTACCAGCGTGGGCGGGGGCGCCTGACGTCGGCGCGCGGCGTCACCAGACGGGTCACGTCCTCGGTGCGTTCGGTGGCCGGCGTGTCGGGAACTCTCTCGGTGGCCGTCATCACAGCGTCGTCACGTCGAGCACGTGTGCCGCGATGTCCACTTCTTCGGGGGTCACTCCCTGCTCGGCGTAGAAGCGCGCGACGTCCTGGAACCGCTCGATGTCGGCGTCGGTGATCGGTTCGACGGTGCCTCCCTGGGCGGAGAACTCGACCTGCACGCGCAGGGCCTCGCCGGTGAGGGCCTGCGGGCCGACGTCGGTGTTGACGTTCAGGAACGCCTCCGGGTCCTCGCGCTCCCGCACGCTGGCCTCGTGCAGGTAGGTGTAGAGGGCCCGCACCACGTCGGGATGCTGTTCGGCGAACTCCGTCCTGACGGCCGTGAGGCTGTAGTTGTCGGAGCCGATGTCCGCTCCGTCGACCAGGAAGTGGGCGTCGCCGCTGCCGATCTCGGCCACGGAGTACGCCGCCCACACCGCCCAGGCGTCCACCTGGCCGGCGTTGAAGACGGCGGCGGTCTGGTCGGGGCGGAGGTACACCCGCTCCACTTCGTCCGGATCGATGCCCTCCTCTTGCAGCGCCTTCAGCAGCAGGTACTCGCCGGTTCCGCCCTCGTTGACGGCGACCTTCCGCCCGACGAGGTCCGCGACGGAGTCGATGCCCGAACCGTCGCGTACGAGGATGCCCTCGCCGGCCGGGTCGGGCGCGGTGGCCGTGAAGAAGGCGAACCCCGGGTTCTGGGACAGCGATGTGATGCCGGAGGTGATGGATCCGGTGGCGATGTCGAGTTGGTCGGCGTTCAGGGACTGGGCGGCCGGCGCGAACGGGCCGGCGCTTCCGGTCCAGGCGACCTCGGCGTTCACCTCGGCGAGGGCGCGCTCCAGCGAGCCGTCCTGTTTGCCGAGGGCGAGGACGCCGGAGTTGCCGGGGTCGGGGATGCGGATGGTGACCGCGGGCTCCGCGCCGTCGGCCGCGTCCGCCTGCGAACCCCCGCAGCCGGTGAGTGCCGTCAGGGTGACGAGGGCGGTGACGGTGACGAGGGCGAGTCTGGGAATGCGCATGGTGGGTCCTACAGGTCCGATGAGGGGTGGGAGGGGAGGGTCGACCGCTCCGTGGCGCGGTGCGTCCGGGTCGCCCGGCGCAGGGGTTCCGGGGCGGCCCAGGCCCGCACGTCGACGCGCGCGGGCAGGAAGCCGTGGCCGTACAGGGACTCGGCCTGGCGGGTGAGCAGCTCCAACCTGTCCTCGGACAGGTCGGGATGGAGGGCGCGGTGCGAGCCGGCGCGGTAGGCGCCGTGGACGCCCTCCGGGCCGGCGCCCGTCTCGGCGCCCAGGATGCGGGCCACCTCGTGCGGCTGGTCCGCGGCCCAGTCGGCGGCACGCAACAACACGGCGAGGAAGCGGTCCACCAGGGCGGGGTGCTCGTCGAGCAGCCGCTGGTGCACGGTGATCGGGCGCGGGGTGCCGTTGTTCACGCGGTGCGCGCGGTCGGGCAACTCGTCGAGTTCCAGGGCAACTTCGGCGCCGATTCGTTGGGCGGCCTCGACGGCCACGGCGCCCTTCACGTACACGGCGTCCACCTCGCCCCGGCTCAGGGCCGCCAGTTCCGCCGCCCACTGCCCGCCGGGCCCCCCGGCGCGCACCTCGACCAGGCTGGCGTCCGCAAGTCCCGAGTCGGCGGAGGCGAGCGCTCCCTCGAAACCGCGCAGGGCCATGGCCCGCCAGAAGTCGATGGGCAGGTCGTGTCGGGGCACGGCGAGGCGGCGTCCGCGCAGCGCCGCCGCGCCTCGGATCCCGGAGCCGGGTGCCACCAGGATCACCTGTCGTTCCTCGATCCAGGTCAGCCCGATCAGCCGGGTCGGCTCCCCCCGCGACCGGGCCCACAGCGCTGGCACATTGCCGCCCTCCCGGAACAGCGTGGCCTCGGCGTGGGTGTAGTGCGTGCTTCGCGGCACCGCGTCCGCGCCGGGCGCCGCGTCCTGCAGGGAGCGGACCGCGATGCCGTCGGGCGCGAACTCGTCGGCCAGCCAGTGGCGATCGGCCGCGATGCCGGTCGCGGTCGGCACCGGACAACGCGTGTACCACAGGGTCGTGGGCAGGGCAGGGTGTGTCATGGGCTCTTCCCTGAAGGAAGCCGGTCCCCTCGACGGGGGTGGCGGTGAGAGTGAGCGGGCGCCGCTACGCCGGAGGCGTGGGCCGGAAGGAACACGGGCGCGCGGAGGAGAGCTTGGGGGCATCCCCGCGCCTCGGGCGGGGACGGGGATCAGCGACAGCCAGCGCTGGAGACGCGCCCCAGGTCGACGTGGCGGCGGACCGTGAGCGGGCACGGAACGGCGTCGGTCGAGCGCATCGCTCCGCTCCCTTCGGTGACTCCCGGTCGGACCTGCTCCGGCGGATGCGTCGCAGCCTGACACAGCGCGGAGAGGCCCGGCAAGGAAGGTCCCACGATGTGGGACCAGGTGTGAACACGGTGTTGCGAAGGGGGGCCGGCGTCCTCGACGGATGCCGGAATGTGGGAAGTTCGCCCTCCGGGACCAGAGCGCAGTGGCCGCTTCGCCGAGCCGGGCGCACACGAAGGGACAGGTTGTGACGCGGACTTCGGGCACGGGAACGCAGGCCGTCGGGCGCGCCCTGGACATCCTGCACTGCTTCCACGACAACGCGCCCGACCTCAGCGCCTCGGAGCTCGCCCGCAGGCTGGAGTTGTCGACATCGACGGCGCACCGGCTGGCCCGCGCACTGCTGGACGCCGGCTTCCTGGAACAGGACCACCGCACGGCGCGCTACCGCCTCGGGCCCGCGGTCACCGAACTCGGGCGGCTCTCCTACCACCAGCGGGGCCTGCACCTGGTCTCCCCCGAGCTGACCGACCTGGCCGAACGCACCGGAGCCACCGCCGACCTGGCGCTGCGCAGCGGCCCTTACGCCGTGATCGTGGCCGGTGGCTCCGTCACCCCGCGGGTCGGCCTGCGCCGCCCGCTGCACTCCACGGCGCTCGGCAAGGTGCTGCTGGCCTGGCCCCGTCCGGGCGAGGGCGGCGCGGAAACCCTCCCGCCCCTGCCCGCCTTCACCGACCGCACCATCGTCAGCCCCGCGCTCCTCGCGGCAGAGCTGGAACAGGTGCGCACGCGGCGCTACGCGGTCAACGACGGCGAGTCCGCGCAGGGCATCCGCACGGTGGCCGTGCCGGTGCTCGACCACCTCGGCGCCGCGCGCTTCGCGCTCGCCCTCCGGGGAACGCCCGCGCTGATCACCGACGAGCGCAGGGAGTGGTTCGTCGACCAGGCACGCGCCTGTGCCTGGGCCCTCGAGGTGCTGCTGCTCCCCCCGGCGGAACGCCGCCGCGCGGCCGAGCGCGACATGTGACGAACGCCACAGACTGACCTGCTGCATCAGATGCCGCGCCGTCGTGCGGCACCCCTCGCGCGGACCAACGGGAGTTCTCGGGGGCCCTGCGGCGCCTCGGAACCTGTTGCATCAGCCTGGGAAGGCGAGGGCAAGGTTGCCACGGGAGATTTAACATGCCCGAATTACTGCGCAATGAACGGGCTTGACCGGTCGGCCGCCCGCGGGGCACAGTCTCGGCTCACCCGGCCCGCGGTGCGCGACGCGAGGCAGTGACCACCAGAGTGATGAGGAAACTCCCATGCCGCACACCGCCCGACCTACCCGCCTGCGCCTGGCCGTTCTGGCGGGTGCGTCCGCCCTCGTGCTCGCCGCCTGCTCTTCGTCGGCGTCGTCGCCGACGACCGGAGGCGACGAGGGCGGCGAGGGCGGCGAAGGAGACGGTCAGACGCTGAACGTGACCGGTTTCTCCGGCGCGTTCGCCGACCAGTTCCAGGAGACGGTCATCGACCCGTTCGTCGAGGCGAACCCCGGCGTGACCGTCAACTACCAACCCGCGCAGAACTCGGCCGAGATGCTGGCCGGGCTGCGGACCAACCAGTCCTCGGCGACCTACGACGTCGTCGTGATCGACAGCTCGGTCCAGCGCACCGCGAACTCCGAGGGCCTGTTCGCCGAGCTCGACCCCGCCGACGTGCCGAACCTGGAGCAGCTGATCGACACGGCGGTCGTCGACCCCGGCTACGGCCCGGCGCTGTACATCGACAGCCTCGCCATCATCTACAACCCCGATGTCGTCACCGAGCCGCCCGCCACGTGGAGCGGGTTGACCGACCCGGCGTACGACGGGCAGCTGGCCCTGCAGATCGCCGACACCCGCGGCATCGCGCTGATCGCCGGGCTGGCCGACGAGTTGGGCCTCGACTACCAGGAAGGCATCGACCCGGAGCTCGAGGTGCTGCGGGAGATGGCGCCGCAGGTGCAGACCTGGGAGCCGCAGCCGAACCTCTATGACGCGATCATGTCCGGGAGCGCCGGCATCGGCGTCGGCTGGAACGGCCGTGCCCAGGCCCTGCACGACGCGAACGAGGGCCTGCTGAACGTCGTCGTCCCCGAGGGCGGCGGCGTCGCGCAGATCAGCACCATCAATCAGGTCGCCAACTCCGAGAACCCGGAGCTCGCGCAGCGGTTCATCGACTTCGCCATCGGCGAGCAGGCGCAACAGGCACTGGCCTCGGAGGGTTTCTACGGCCCGGTCAACCAGAACGTCACCCTCGACGACGAACTGACGCGGCGGATCGCCTCGCCTGACGGCCTGCTCGCCGACGCGGCGCCGATCGACTGGGCGTGGATCTCACCGCACTACGCGGAGTGGGTCGAGCGCATCCAGCGGGAGGTCATAGGTGGCTGAGGCGGGGGCGCACCTGTCGGTGCGGGGGCTGTCGAAGACCTATCCGGGCGCGGCGGACCCCTCGGTCGACGGCGTGGACCTGGATGTCGAGCAGGGCGCGATGCTCGCCCTGCTCGGCCCGTCGGGGTGTGGCAAGACGACGACGCTGCGGATGATCGCCGGTCTTGTCGAGCCGTCGGCCGGCACGATCAGCGTCGCGGGCGAGGAGATCACCCGGCGGCCGGTGCACAAGCGCGGCATGGGCATGGTCTTCCAGTCGTTCGCCCTGTTCCCGCACCTGGACGTGGCCCGCAACGTCGCCTTCGGATTGGAGATGCGCAAGGTCCCCAAGGCGCGGGCGGCCGAGATGGTCGAGGCGGCTCTCGAGCGGGTGGCGCTGCGGGAGCTGGCGGGGCGTCGGGTGTCGCAGCTGTCCGGTGGTCAGCAGCAGCGGGTCGCGCTGGCCCGTGCCCTGGTGATCGATCCGACGTTGCTCCTGCTCGACGAGCCGCTGTCGGCGCTCGACGCCAAACTGCGCGAGTCGCTGCGCACCCAGATCCGCGACATCCAGCAGGCGTCAGGTACGACGGCCGTCTTCGTCACGCACGACCAGGACGAGGCACTGTCGATGGCCGATCGGGTCGCGGTGATGAACGAGGGCAGGGTGATCCAGGTCGGGACGCCCAAGGAGATCTACGAGAACCCCGCGACGGTGTTCGTCGCGACCTTCATCGGCAGGGCGAACCTGTTCCGCGGCACGCTGCGGCAGCTCGGGGCCGGGGCGGCGCTGGACACCGAGGGACTCGGCGTGATCGGCCTGCCGGCCACTCCGATCGCGGCGGGCACCGAGGTCTCGGCGGTCGTGCGGCCGCAGTCCGTCCAGGTGCGGGAGCTGGGCGCCGACACGGACACCGCGCCGGGTGAGCCCGTCGCCCGGTACGAGGGGGTCGTGGCCGCCACGAGTTACACGGGCGACCAGATCGGTTACCGCGTCCGGGTCGGCGACACGGTGATCGAGAGCGAGCAGAGCTCCCACGCGGTCCGGGTACTGGCGCCGGGCACAGCGGTGACGGTGTCCTGGCCGCGCCGGAACACGCTCGTGCTGGAGCGGTGATCGCCGGTGTCCACCACTTCTGCCTCCGAGGCGCCGCGGGGCACCGCCCCGACCGGGCGCCGTCGTCAGGTGCGCACGATTGTCCTGCTGCTCGCGCCGGGCGTGGCGGCGCTGTCGATCGGGTACCTGCTGCCGATGGTCTGGGTGCTGCGGATGTCGGTCAACCGCGGCCTGCCAGGCGGCGGCATCGAGCAGACGGTCACGGCGCACTCGTTCGTCACCGTCCTCGGCGACCGCTTCTACTGGGACGTCGCGCTGCAGACGGTCCGGCTCGGCCTCGTCGTCGCGGTGCTGACGGTGCTGGTGTCCTATCCGGTCGCGTTGTTCCTGGTGCGTACGACGTCGCGGTACCGCGGGCTGCTGACGGCGCTGGCCATCACGCCGCTCCTCGTCTCCGGCGTGGCCCGCACCTACGGCTGGATGGTCGTGCTCGGCAACCAGGGCCTGGTCAACAGCACGCTCGACACGTTGGGCGTGATCGACCGGCCGATCCAGCTGTCGAACAACTTCACCGGCGTGGTGATCGCACTGGTCCAGATCTTCATGCCGATCGCGATCCTCGCGATGGTCAGCGGCTTCGGCCGTCTCGACCGGACCGTCGAGCAGGCGGCGGCCTCGCTGGGCGCCAACCGGTGGCGGGTCTTCACGCGGGTGACGCTGCCGCTCTCGCTGCCCGGCGTCACCTCGGCGGGCCTGCTCGTGTTCGTGCTGGCGATCAGCGCGTATGTGACACCGCGGCTCATGGGCGGCGGTCGGGTGTTCGTCCTGGCCACCGAGATCTACGACCAGGCGACCAACACGTTGAACTGGCCGGTGGCCGCGGCTCTTTCCCTGCTGTTGTTCGCCATCTTCGGGGTGGCCATCGCGGGATACCAGATCGTGCAGCGACGGGTCGAGAGGAGAGCGAGCGGCCGATGAGGAACGTCGTCGCCAAGGTCAGCTGGCGCCTGCTGATCACCGTCCTGTTCGTGTTCCTGTGGGCGCCGATCGTCGTCGTCGGGGTCATCTCCTTCGACACCTCGACCTACATGCGCTTCCCGCCCGACGGATTCAGCTTCGAGTCGTACGCCACGGTCTTCCGCACGCCCGAGTTCCTCACCGGGTTCCGGGTCAGCCTGGTGATCGCCCTGACGGTCGCGGTGCTGGCCGTGACCATCAGCGTGTGCGTGGCGCTGGCCATCCACCGCCACGGCTTCCGGGGCAGGTCAGCGGTCAGCGGTCTCTTCCTGTCCCCGCTGCTGGTGCCGAACATCGTGCTGGCGCTGGCGCTGCTGCTGTTGTTCTCGCCGCTGGGGCTGACCAACAGCTATCCGGGGCTGATCCTCGCGCACCTGACCATCTGCGTGCCGTACGCCGTCCGGACCGTCAGCGTCAGCCTGTCCACCGCGGACGCCGCCTGCGAGGACGCGGCCCGGGTCCTCGGCGCGAACGGCTGGGCGACCTTCCGGCGGGTGACGCTGCCGCTGATCCGGCCCGGCGTGGTGGCCGGCGGGGTGATGTCGTTCCTGGTGTCCTTCGACGAGGCGGTGCTGTCACTCTTTCTCAGCGGCTTCCACGTCACGCCGCTGCCGGTCGAGCTGCTGCACTACGTGGAGACGCAGGCCGGCCCCGAGGTGGCGGCGCTGTCCGTCGTGCTGATCGCCCTGTCCCTGGTCGTGATGGTGGTCGTCGAGCGTTCGTTGGGGCTGCGGCGTGCGCTCCGCTGAGGGCGCCGGCGGCGGGCGGGCACCGGCGATCGTCGTCGTCGGTGGCGGCCCGCGTGGTCTCGCGGTGCTCGGCCGGCTGATCGCCCGGGCCCGCGACGCGAGTGACCTGACGCTCCATCTGATCGACCCCTTCGAGACCGGCCGGGTGTGGCGGGACGACCAGTCGCCGACGCTGCTGATGAACAGCCGCCTCCGGCAGGCCACGATCTTCGCCGACGCCGGCCTGCCCGACGTCACCCCGCTGCCCGGCTCGCTCGACTTCCGCGAGTGGGTCGAGCGCGTCGCCGTGGCGGAGCTGCCGGATCCCGACCGCCGGGCCGAGGCGATGTCGCTCGGCCCCGACGACTTCCCCACCCGGGCCCTGTTCGGCGGCTATCTGCGCTGGTGCCGCCGGTTCCTCGCCGCGTCCGCCGCGCCGGGTGTCCGCCTCCTCGTCCACCGGGCGACCGCGATGTCGCTCACCGAGTCGACGGATCGCGCCCAGCACCTCGAACTGCGCCACGAGGAAGGCGGAGAGGTCGGAACGCTCGTCGCCGACGCCGTGGTCCTGGCCACCGGGCACACCGCCGTCCACGCCACCCCCCGGGAGGCGGGCCTGGCGGCCTTCGCCGCCGAGCGCGGCCTGCACTACGTGCCGCCGAGCCCGGCCATCGACGTCGACTGGGATCCGATCGCCCCCGGCACGCCGGTCGCGCTCCTGGGCACCGGGCTCAACTTCTACGACTGCGTGGCGCTGCTCACCGAGGGCCGGGGAGGGAAGTTCGTCCGCTCCACCGAAGACACCGACGGCCGGCTGCGGTATCTGCCCAGCGGCCGGGAGCCGCGGCTGATGGTCGGTTCCGGGCGCGGTATCCCCTACCTGGGCCGGGCGCTCGTCCCCGGCGCCGCCCAACCGGTCTTCCTCGACGCCGAGTCGGTGGCCGGGCTGGTCGGCAGGCGACATGTCGACTTCGCCGCCGATATCTGGCCGTCGATGGTGAGGGACCTGCGGTGGGCGTACTACTCCTGCCTGTCGAGTGACCCCCGACACCGCGCCGTCCTGGACGCCTACCGGTCGCTGCCGGCCGAAGGACCGGCCGTCGACGAGCTGTTCCGCTCGGCGTTCCCAGGGGTGCCCGCGTTCGATCTCGCCACGCTGCTCGACCCGGTGGGCGCCGAGATCTTCGCGGATCAGGCGGCGCTCGACCGGGCGGTCGTCGACGTGGTGCGTGCCGATCTCGCCGAGTCGCTGGCCAGGCCGCGCGGCCGGGTCAAGGCGGTCGGCGAGATGCTGGCCGCCCTCAAGGACCGCCTCAGGACGGTCGTCGCCTCCGGCGCGCTCGACGGCGCGTCGCAGGTGCGCGACGTCGACGGCTGGTTCGGCAGCGTCGGGGCCTATCTCGCCGCGGGCCCACCGGCTCTCCGGCTGGCGCAGCTGCTGGCGCTCGCCGACGCCGGCCTCGTCGGCTTCCTGGGTTCGCGGGCCCGCGTCCGACCGGACCACGAGACCGGCCGGTTCGCCGTCACCACCGCCAACCTCGCCGGCGAGCGGCTCTTCGAGGTCCTCGTCGACGCCCGGCTGCACGGCGTCGACCTGCGGCGGACCGCCAGCCCGCTGCTGTCGGCGATGACGGCGGCGGGCCTCGCCCGCCCGCACGACATGACCAGCGCCTCGGGCGAGCGGATCGCGTCGGGCGGGCTCGACGTGGACCGCGACACGTTCGGGGTCGTCGGCGCCGACGGGGTCGTGTCGACGCGCCGGTTCGCCTACGGCATCCCGATCGAGCCGATCCACTGGAACATCGCCAACCTCCCCCAGCCGGGGAAGGGCCACCCAACCATCCGGCAGGCCGACGCCATCGCGCGCGCGGCCCTGGGAGCCGTGAGAAAGGAGCATCCGTGACGGTCGTCGTGCGCAACGCAACGGTCATCACCGGAGTCGGTGACGAGGTCATCGAGAACGCCGGCGTGCGGATCGAGAACGGGATGATCGTCGAGGTCGGACGCGGGCCGACGTCGGTGCCGGACTCGGCGACGGTCCTCGACGCCGAGGGCGGCACCGTCCTGCCCGGACTGATCAACCTGCACGACCACATGGCGCGCAAGAAGCTGCGGATCTCCGAACCCGGCAGCCGCTACCGGGACCAGAGCGACGCCCTGATGCGCAGCCCGGAACCGCTGCTGGCGTACCACACGGCGGCCAACATCCAGGCCCAGCTGCGCTCGGGCGTGACCACGATCCGCGACTTCGGGCTGCCCGGATCCACCGGCATCCTGGCCCGCCGGGCCGTCGACGCCGGGGTGATCCCCGGACCGCGCATCATCGCCGGTGGCGACCCGATCTGCATCACCGGCGGCCACGGCAGCAACTGGGGAGCCGTGGAGGCCGACGGCCCGGTCGGGGTGACCACCGCCGTGCGCCGGCAGATCATCAACGGCGCCGACGTCCTGAAGTTCATGGCATCCGGCGGGTTGGGCACCTACCCCGAGGAGGACCCGGGGATTCCGGAACTGAACCCGGAGGAGTTGGCGGCCGGCATCGCGGAGGCGCACAAGTTCCACAAGCGGGCCGCGGCGCACGCCTACTCGACCGAGTCGATCAGGAACGCGGTCGAGGCCGGCGTGGACACCATCGAGCACGGCGCGTTCATGGACGACGAGACGGTCGCGCTCATGGTCGAGAGGGGCACGGCACACGTCCCGACGATCTCCGGGCTGATCGCGATCGCCTTTCAGTACCGGCTGATCGGCAACGAGGCGATGGCCGGGCAGATCCTCACCGACATCATCGAGCGGCTGCGGAACAGCGCTCGGCTGACGTGGCGGGCCGGCGTGCCCGTCGGCACCGGCACCGACACCAGCGGTGAGGTCGTCGAGGAGCTGGAGCTGCTGCAGGAGGCGACCGGGGCGGCGACGGTCGACGTGCTCCGCGCGGCCACCAGCACCGCGGCGGGGATAGCCGGCGTCGGTGAGCACACCGGTTCGCTGGTGCCCGGCAAGGCGGCCGACGTGCTGGTCGTCGACGGCGACGTGCTCGCCGAAGGGCTCGACGTCCTGCGCCGGCCGCGGTGGGTGCTGCGTGCCGGAGCGGTCTTCGAGGGCGCGCCGATGCCGCTCGGCGTTCGCGTGAGCATGCTGCGCGGAGTCCCTCAGTGAGCGGCCGCCCAGTGACCGGCGTCGGCGCGGGCCCCGTTGTCGCCACCTCGGCCGGGCGCGTGCGAGGGTTCACCAGGGACGGGGTGCACGCGTTCCTCGGCATGCCCTACGCTGCCCCGCCGGTCGGCCCCCGGCGCTTCGCCCCGCCCGGCCCGGTTGAGCCGTGGGACGGGGTGCGGGACGCCCTGCGCCTCGGCCCCGTCTGTCCGCAGGTGCCGACCTACGGCCCGGTCGGCACCGCGGCGACCTCGGCTTTGCCGTCGGGCGACGACTGCCTGACGCTCAACGTCCGCACGCCGGACCTGGGCGGTGGCCTGCCGGTGCTGGTGTGGCTGCACGGTGGCGGGTACGCGGTGGGCTCCGGTGCCGAGATCGTCCTCCAGTCGGCGGCATTCGCGCACAGCGGCGTCGTGGAGGTGACGCTCAACTACCGCCTCGGCGCACTGGGCTTCCTGTACGCCGAGGGCGCCGGAGCCGCCGGGAACACCGCGCCGGCGAACCGGGGACTGCTCGACCAGATCGCCGCGCTGCGGTGGGTGCGGGACAACATCGCGCGGTTCGGCGGCGACCCGGCCAACGTCACCCTGGCCGGGCGCTCGGCCGGCGGGTTCGCCGTCGCCACGCTGATGGCTATGCCGCAGGCGCGCGGCCTGTACGCCCGCGCGATGCCGCAGAGCGGCGCGGGTCCCGCGTACCTGTCGGTCGACACGGCGCGGAACATCACCGCGCGGGTGCTGCGCGCTCTCGGCGCCTCGGCCGCGGACCTGGCCGACGTGCCGATCACCCGGCTGCTCCGGGTGCAGAAGGCGCTGTGTGACGACGCCTACACCCGGCATGATCCGGACCGCTACGGAGAAGTGGCCGTGCTCGGCCTGCCGTTCCAGCCGGTGGTCGACGGCGAGACGCTGCCCGCCCCGCCCACCGACGCGGTCGCGGCGGGGTCGGCGGCCGGCATCCCCCTGATGATCGGCACCACCACGGGTGAGGCGGTGACGCACACGTCGATCCACGACGAGCTGACCTCCGCCCGGGCCGCCGAGCTGCTGGACCCGAGGCTGCGCCCGTTGGGGCGCACCGGCGCGGACGCCGTGCGCCACTACGCCGGCCTGTTTCCGGAACTGAGCGGCAAGGGCCTGCTCACCGTCATCACCGGCGACCTGGTGTTCCAGATGCCGACGTCACGGTTCGCCGACGCGCAGGCCGCGCACGCGCCGGTGTACAAGTACCTCTTCGGAGAGTTCGGGGACGACGGCGGCGGCGCGCCACACGGCGCCGAACTCGGCTACGTCTGGCGCCGCCAGGACGGGCCGCTGCCAGGACTGCCGGACAGATTCGTCCCCACCGACGACGAGCTCGCGGAGACCGTCCACGCCGCGTGGGTCTCGTTCATCCGGGACGGCAGACCGGCCGTCCCGGGCGTGGCGGACTGGCCCGCCTTCGATCCGGCGCGCCCCCGACTCGTGCGGTTGAGCGGCACCGGCCCCGCGGTGGAGCATGACCGGTTCGCCGACCGGCTCGCCTTCTGGCGCTGACCGTTTTCTCGTTGTTCGGTGACCGAGCGCGGTCGACGCATCGCGCTAGCCGGCGTTGGCGACGGAGTCGGGCGCCGTCCCCCTGGGCCGTGAACCGACCTGCTGCGCCCGCAGGTTGGTCGGCAGGTCACGTCGACGTTTGACGTTGAGCTTGCGATAGACGCGAGTCAGGTGCTGCTCCCGGTGCTCGGGGTGACGCACTCTCGCCGGTTCTCAACAACTCCCACAACGCCTCCGGGCGGGGGCGCTGGGTGACCGGCAGGCGAGTCCGATAACGACGATGGGCTCTTCTCCGGTCCTGGATGTCCCCGTACGGAGAGGGACGGCACGTGCTTCATCATCACCTCATGGTCGGCAGACCTCCAGCCGGTGAGCTGACTGGATACGGCATGGCAAGCTCCTGACGGAGCGCGAAAAGGTGTGGGCGCGGGCAAGCCCCGTCATCTTTGACGGAATGCGGTGGACTCACGATTCGCGACCAGAGCTGGCGCCTCGTCAACTTCGAACATCGGGGCGATGCTAAGCGCGCGAGCCGGCCGAGCAACCCCCTGATGCGCCTCGGGAACACACCTAGGGGATGTGGTTTACAAGGCAGTGGGCACCGAGTCAGGTCGTCCGTTTTCTTCAGGGGTTTGGCGCCGCCACCGCCGCCCGCTCGATCGAGGTGGCGAGGATGTCCAGGCCGGCGTGCAGCTCGGCCTCGGTCACGGTGAGTGGTGGGGCGATGCGGAAGATGCCGCCCATGCCGGGGAGTTGGACGATGTTGAGGTGTAGGCCGCGGGCGAGGCAGTCGTGGGTGATCCGCTGCCCGATCTCGTCGGCCGGGGTCCTGCTCTGCCGGTCGGTGACGAGTTCGAGCCCCTGGAGCAGGCCGCGGCCCCTGACGTCGCCGACGATGTCGTAGCGGTCACGCAACTCTCCTAGGCGGGTGGCGAGTTGTTCGCCTAGGGCCGCGGCGCGGGCGACCAGTCCCTCGCGCTGGATCACGGAGAGGACCGTCGCGCCGACGGTCGCGGCGAGCGGGTCGGAGACGTGGGTGGTGAAGAAGAGGAAGCCGCGCTCGTGGCAGACGCGCTCGACGCGCTCGCCGGTGAGGACGGCGGCCACCGGCAGGCCGGCGCCGAGGGTCTTGGAGAGCGTCAGCAGGTCGGGGACGACGCCGTCGCGCTCGAAGGCGTACATCGTTCCGGTGCGGCCGAGGCCGGTCTGGGCCTCGTCGAGGATCAGCAACATCCCGCGCTCGTCGCACAACTCTCGCAGGCGGGCGAGGTAGCCGGGCGGCAGCTCGATGATCCCGCCCGAGGAGAGGATCGGCTCCACCAGGCAGGCGGCGAGGCTACCGGAGGACTGTCGGTCGACCATCGCGAAGCCGTACTCCAGCTCCGCCCGCCAGTCGTGCGAGCCGTCGGCGGCGCGGAACGGCGAGCGGTAGGCGTTGGGCGTCGGCAGGGTGAAGTTGCCCGGGGTGGGCGGGCCGTAGCCGCGGCGGCCGGCGGAGAACGTGGCCGAGGCCGCGCCCTGGCTCATGCCGTGCCAGGAGCGGTCGAACGACACGATCTCGTAGCGGCCGGTGTAGAGCTTGGCGAGCTTGATCGCCGCCTCGTTGGACTCGGCGCCGGTGCTCAGCAGCAGCGTCTTGCCCAGTTCGGGAGGGAGGGTGGCGGCGAGTGCCTCGGCAAGGTCGAGGACCGGGCGGCTGAGCATGCCGCTGTAGAGGTGGTCGAGGGTGGAGATCGCCGTGGAGACCGCCGAGACGATGTCGGGGTGGGCGTGGCCCAGCACCGAACTCATCTGGCCCGAGGTGAAGTCGAGGATCGGCCGGCCCGCCGTGTCGTACACGTGGGCGCCGGCGGCACGCTCGATGACGCGTGGGCTGAAGGTCGTGCCGTAGCGGATCAGCAGGCGGTCGGCGTCTTCCCAGAATCGTGAGTCCACGGCTACCACCCTCGCCTCCTCGACCGTCCGTAACAAGCGACAAAAACCGCCGGACCGTTCGGTGGTGGCTTACGGTGGCACCCATGCTCACCACGCATCGGCTGGCGGTCCTCCGCGCGGTCGTCGAGGCCGGCTCGATCAGCGCCGCGGCGCGGAACCTCAGCTACTCGGCCGCGACGATCAGCCAGCACATGGCGGCGCTCGCCAGGGAGACGGGGCTCACGCTTTTGGAGAAGGACGGGCGGGGCGTCGCGCCGACCGCCGCCGCGCTCCAACTGGCCGAGGAGGCGGGGCCTTTGCTCGCCGACCTCGGGCGTCTCGAACGCACCGTCGCGGACCTGCGGGCCGGCCAGGCCGAGCGGTTGGCGATCGCCTGCTTCGCCTCGGCGGCGGAGCGGCTGATCCCCGAGGTGGTGCGGGCCGTCCGCGCGGACCGGCCGAACATCACGGTCGAGGTCAGCCTGAACGAACCGGTCGACGGGCGAGGCCGGCGCCGGCCCGACCTCGACATCCGCACCGAGCCGGTGGGCGGCGCCGGGATCCGTCTGGACGGCTACCGGCGCCACGACCTGCTCACCGAGGAGCTGCTTGTGGTGCTGCCCGCCGACCACCCGCTGGCGGGCGCGCGTTCGATCCCGCTCGGCCGGCTGCGGACGGAGCCCTGGATCGACCACGACATCTATGACAGCCCGGTCGGGCAAATCATCCAGAACGCCTGTGGCGCCGCCGGCTTCGCGCCGCGCCACGTCGCGCGGCTCGACGACCACCACGCGGCGCTCAGCCTCGTCGACGCCGGCATCGGCATCACCGTGCTGCCGCGCCTCGCGGCGGTCGCGCTGCCCGCCACGGTGGTGGCCAGGCCCCTCACCGACCCCGTGGTCGGCAGGCGCGTCGTGCTGCACGCCCGCCGACACCCGCACCGCGACCCGCTCGTCGCGGCCGCCGCCGCGCACCTGCGCCGGGCCGCCGACCGCTGGCGGCGCGACGTGACGCCGGACTTCCCGGCGGCCGGCGGCGACGGGTAGGTGCGCGGCGGGCGCGGGGTGGCTCAGCCGCGGGCGATGGCGATGCTGCCGGCAAGGCGTTCGCCGGCCTCGTAGATCACGTACGGGACACCGCGGTCGGTGCCGAACGCCGGGGCCGCGGAGCGGCCGTTGTCCGGAGCGCCGGCCGGCCACCGGGTGGTAGAAGACGCCCCCAGGAGGCTGTCCCGGGCCGTTGCCGACGCGCCAGCGGCATCGCCCTGGGCAGCCTCTCTGTCATCCGCCCCGCGTCCAACCCGGTGACGGGACGCCGCGTTGGAGGCAGGTGAGCGGACCGCCGCTGGCGTCCGCCAATTCCCGCACGGGCCCCGTCGACCCAAGTTCAGCGAGAGGAGATAATGGCTGTGAGTCCACCGAGGGGGAGCGCATGGCGGGTGAACAGGTTCCCGGGCGAGTGCGTCGTCCCGAGTTACCGTCAGGTGGAGGGCTTGTGCCCACACAGCGGGCCAGGAGTGAAACAGGCCCCTACGTCTCATCGGCGTCCCGGCTCCCCGCGCCGGAAACGGAAGCGCCAGGCCTTGTGTCGCCGATCCATCAGCCTGGCGGCTTTCCCACCGATGGTTCAGCGCCCAACCGGCAGCAGTGCTGGGACATGCTGGGCCCGAGCACTCAGAACACGCTCCAGGAGATGGCCGGCACCGTGCTGGAATGGTGGGCCCGGTTGGAAGAGGGCGGTGATGGGCGTCCCACGGCCTTCGTCTTCGGAACCGACGGCCTGTGCAAGGCCAGCCCCATGCCCCGGAACGGCAAACGGGTTTACCTGGTCGAACGCCTCAAGCTGGACGCGCGAACGATGCGGCGGCAGTCCTTCAGCACGGCAGCCACCAAGACTCATTCACGAGCCGTTTCCCGCATCTTCCGCCGCACTTCCCCGGCCGACGTCCCTCCGCAACCGCGTACCGAGTCCGCGCATCCGCTGAGCATACATACCTACCACCTCGGCGTTCTCGGGAACTTCCCCGCCGATGTGCAGGACTTTCTCCAGCGTCCCTTCCTGCGGGACGACCGACGTGTTGTCGCGGACCACTACTACGAGGACTCAGTCGAGTTCGCAAGCCAGCGCCTGTTTGCTCTCTTCTGTCTGTCCGCCGACCGGAACGTGACGCTGGCCACGGGCACCCGCATCCTGCCCCGGGGCAAGCCGCTGGATCACGCGCAATGGCAGATCGAGTGCTACCACTCTCTGGTCCGAACTCCTTCCCAGCCGCAGTGATCCTTGGCCTGGGTGGCCGAGCCTCCGCTCGATACAGACGCTGAAGCCTCGACGGGGAACACTCACCTACTGCTCGTTCGCCGGCCTGAACCCTTACAGGTCGACGTCGACGTAGTCGATGTAGCCGAAGGTGACTTCGCTGAGGTCGGGGGCGCTGCGGCCGTGATCCTGGAGGTAGGTGTACGCAGGGATTCGGCGACGATGGTGCTCTGCTCCCGTGCTCGCCGCATCGACAGCCAAGACAGACGCCCGGGCCCGCATCGACTACCTGGCGCAGCGGGTCCACGAAGGCGACACCCTCGCTTCCGCGTGCAGCCGCGGAGACCTGCAACGATGTGTCGGAACCGTCGTGCCCCCTGAACTGACCGCTTCCGGTCCGCACCGCGCCGTGTGGACCGCGCACCCCGAGCAGGCCGGGTCGGGTTCCTTCCCTATGGGCCGGTCTGCTAGCACGTTCAACTCGACAGCCACAGCGCTCAGTCACAGCTGCTGCTTGGGACTGAGCGTCGTAGGTGGCGAATGTGCGGTTGAGTTGACCGGTTCAACGTTCGGCTTGCCTTCAGCCCTTTTGTGCGGGGCGACGCCGTGCAGGTCAGCACCATCGCGGCTGTGCATTGAGGAGGATCACGAACGTCCATGCTCGATCCGCTGTGTTGATTCGGCCGACGCGGAGGAGTTCGTCTCCTCTGAAGCTCGGAGCAACGGAGAGTCACGGAGTCCACGTAGGTTTCCGAAGCTCGATCGCCGGTTATCGGAACGTCAGATGCGGCGCGGTACGGCTCCGTCCTGCCAGCGGTAGAGGTCGCGCAGCAGGGAAATCTCGGCGCCGTGATGGATCAGCTCCCTGTTGACGTGCAGGATCCTGTTCTCCATGGGAAACCGCTCGGGACCCGCCGTGGGCGGATTCTCCAGGTCAGCGTCCGAGAGCTCGCGGACCCCCGCGTTCCATCTCCCATACATCTCATCGAGCTGTTTCAGCGCCTCGTCAGCGGTCCCCGCGTAGGCGAACGTCTCGGAGTCGACGTCCTGGCCGCCGAAGTACCATCCGACCCGATAGCCCAGGCAGGAGACGATGATGTGCGCCAGCCGCCAGGCAATCGTGGTCACCGGCGCCGGCACCGGGTCAGGGGACGCGAAGTCCATCGTCCATGCCCCCGAACCTGCCGACATCGGTGCGGCCGACGTGCCACGTGGGCGGATGCTCCAGCAGCCGCGCACCGGCTCCCAGAAGTACTCCTCATTGGTAAGACCGTCCAGCCGCGGCCGCAGGTTCTTGTGCCAGTACCAGTCCAGCTGGTCCGCGAGACGCTCGCTTCTTGTCATTTCCGCACACTACATACAGCGGAGACCTTGCTGCGAACCTCGCGGGCACCGTCGCCGGCCGTGGGCCGCGGGTGTATACCGCACCGGGAGATGACGCTCGGGTCTGGGCCTGCTCACCAGTAGCTGTCCTCGGGATCGTCGACGGGCGAGTCGTCGAGCATCGTCTTCAGACGGTCGAGGACGGCTCGACTGTCGCCGAGAGACCGTGACGGTCTCTGCGGGGCCGCCAGCGGCAGCGCTCGCCGTAGTCGTTGGGCTCGCCGAACCTGGCGGAGTAGGCGCGCATCGCGTACTGCCACCGCAGTGCGTCGATGAGGGCGTCGGCGGCCGGGGGATGTCGCCGTCGCTGCCGAGGTGGCGGCCGGTGGCGCGCGCTTGGTCGTGCAGGTGGAGCTCGTGCCGCAACCGGCCCTTTCCGTGCTTGAGAGTTGCGCCCGGTGGCCTCGGTGTCCAGAACCACGGTCGCGCGGCCGGATCTGACTCGACCTGCTCCCACTCGTGGTTCGGCCTCGTCGGCCCGTCGCTCCAGCTCGGTCGCGCACCGGTCGCGGGGACGGGGCGCCAACCAGACGTCCGCGGCCGGGGCGTTGGCGGATGACCGGAGGGGTCTCGCGATCCTCGCGTCTGGTGCTTCTCCACCGGGGACACGCCTGACTCTCCCCCAGCCTCTGGCCAAGGGCGCGGCCGGCCACTTTCGTCGCAGCGGCTTGACGTCGAGGCACATCGATCGCAAAGGATCGCGCCAGGAGTGAGCACCCGATGGGCACCGTCGCGGTCCATCTTCAAGGGCCGGCAGAGCAACGAGATAATGCTTTGGCCGCGCTTGCAGCGGCTGACATCCGCGGAGAGCTGGGCGATTTTGGCATCATTGCCTACTTCCACGACAGCACCATGGATCCCGGCGTGGACCTCCACTCGTTCCCTACCGCCGGGTTCGGCTCCGTCGCCAGTTGCGGCGGCCGGAAGGCTTCAGCGGCCCGTCACGTCGCCACTGGCGACGTCGACTGGGGGGGTTCCGGCTGGCGGCGCGGCCCTGGGTCGGCGACTCGAAAACCAGATCGGCCACCGGGGAGGCGGTGGCCACCATGGAGCTCTGCAATGGAGCACTCGGGCTGTTCGACAACCCGGCCAGCCACCGGCACGTGGAGATCGCCGATCCGACCGAGGCAGCTGAGATCGTCCCGCTGGCCGACGTGCTGATGCGGTTGCTCAACAAGATCGAAGCGATACCCGGATGGCGGCCCCCCATCAGCCCTGCCCCGTCTCCCCCAGCTCGTGCCGACGCGTGTTCGGCGAGGGTTGGGCCGCCAGACAGGAGCGCTCGCCCAGGTCAGCCAGGTCGCTCCCGCTGGCCGGCTTCTCCTCCTTCTGTGGCCGGTGACCAGGGCGGGCACACACCGCCGCGCCATGTCACAAAGCCGTGGCCGGCCTCAGTCACCCAACGCCGCAGGATGCGGCTCAGGAGGTCCGTCACACGATGGGAACCGTGCGCTGACCTCCTGCCAGCACAACGCCGTGGCGATCAGACCTCTGCCGCGACCGACTCGCTCACGTCCGCGCCCCGCGGCGCGGCAGCGATGTCGGCTGGAGGCGTGACCTCGTCCACAGGCGTGAGCGCCGTGTACATCACGGATCCCTGCCTGCGCTGCCTCTCGACAAGCCCCTTCGCGACGAGCCGCTCCAAGGTGTTGCGCGTCGTCTGGTGGGAGCTGGCGCGCCCGGTCCCTTCCACTGCTGTGTGGATTTCACGGGCCGTGCGGGGCTCACCAGGGTGGGCGCGCAGAAGGCTCAGGACGACATCCTGGAGCAACGGCCGTGTTGACTTCTCGGCCGTCGCCCTCTTCGCGGTGGCCTTCTTCGCGGCCGGCCTCTTCCTGCTGCGGCCGGCCGCGCCGGCATCGTCCTTCGAGCTCGTTGTGCCCTGACGCTGCGTCGGGAGGCTCCCGGGCTTGGCGGCGTCCTCGGAGGTGAGACCGGTGGACGGTGCCGTCTCGTGGACCTCCTCGCCGGCGTGTGGTGCCTGCTGCGTGTCCGCCGACGCCAGCTGTCCGGTCAGCCAGGTCTCGTCGGCCTTCAGCTGTGTCAGCCGTGCCTCGAGCCCCGCGATCCGCGCCGAGACGGCCTCCTGCTCCTCGCGGTTGTCCTTGAGGTCGGCAGCGAACTGCTCTGCGTACCTGCTTTGAATGGGGGTGGTGTCCGGCTCGTCGGCCACGGCAGCTCACTCTCCTCGTACCTGATGTGTCGCTGCCGGATGCTACGCGCCAGAGCGCGCTCGGGGGTTGCGGTGGGGCCGGGCGGACGTCATTGCCTTTCCGCGCACGGCGCTTGTCAGTGCACGCGTACCCAACAACCCCCGCACCCCCGTGCGTGTCATATCGTCACGCACCCCGATGTGCCCACCCCTGGGGGCCACTGGCGATAGGGCCCGGTTCCTCACCATGGACGCCACTCTTCCGGGCTATGCGAAGCCGAGAGCTGACGACGACTCCTGTCGAGGACGAAGCCGTGTGTTTTCTCGACGAGCTCTTCGCGTGCCTGCACCCCGTCGGCGGTCAGCCGCCGCTGACCGCCGAGCAACGCGCCGCCGGCCGCTCCCGCTCCGGTCGCCGAGCCCACCCCGGCCGGGTCCTCGGCTTGAGCCGGACGCCACACGTCGCAACGACGCCACGCTGCTATACCGCCATGCTGTGCGACGTCGTAGCCGACCTCGCTGACCGGCAGCTCCGCGGTGTGGCGATGCCCTGCCGGGAGGGGGCGCGGCCGTCCCGCTGCGCGCCGGGCCGGGAAAAATCCTTGGACTCGCCCGGAGCCGGTACGGGAGACTGACTCGTCCCTGCCCCGTACTCGCATGTTCTTCCCGCCAGTACCGCGTGGCGGTCCGGCCCGGTCCGGACCTCGCAGGGCGCCCATGAGAGGGCCCCACTCGACCGATACTCATCGCGGCCGGTCTTCCCAGCCACCGGCGGTGGGCCGCCGCACGACCGTACAGAGGTGGGATGGGAACGTCGCCTCCACACGAGAGTCAACCGCAGAGGGGCTCCATGCTCCTCGCCCTTCGTCACTACACAGGTGAGCTCGTCCGGCTGCGCCTGCTGGCCGTGCCCGGGATGCTGCTTCCGGCGTTGGGCACCATCGGCACCCACTACATCGCGCCGCTGATCGTCGCCAAACTCGTCGGTCACATCGCCGACGGCGGCGCGACGTCCGCCGACGCGACCCTGCCCTACGTCCTCGCTTTCGCCGGTGTCCTGCTGCTGGCCGAGGCGTTGTGGCGCATCGGCATCCACTGCCTGAACCGGCTCGACGCGCTCGGCATCGAGCACCTGTACGTCATCGGCATGGACGAGCTGTTCAGCAAGGACGCCGCGTTCTACCACGACAACTTCGCCGGATCGCTGACCAAACGTGTGCTCAGCTTCGCGTCGCGTTTCGAGGAGTTCGTCGACACCCTGACGTTCTCCGTGCTGGGCAGCCTCGTGCCGCTGGCGTTCGGCTCGTTCGTGCTGTGGGGCTACGAACCGCTGCTCGTCGTCGGGCTCCTGACCGTGATCGCGTTGACGGCGCTGTTCGTGGTGCCCCTCATCCGCCGCCGCCAGGCACTCGTCGACCAGCGCGAGCAGGCCATCGCCCGGGTGTCCGGACACGTCGCCGACAGCCTGATGAACATGGACACGGTTCGCGCGTTCGCTGCCGAGGGGCGTGAGGCCGCCGAACACCAAGTCCGTGTCGCGGAGTCGAGGCGGCTGTCGCTGGCTTCGTGGGACTACAGCAACCTGCGGATCGACGCGCTGGTCGCACCGATGTCCGTGTTGGCCAGCACGCTGGGACTGGTGATCGTGCTCGGGCTCTCCGGGGACGAGCTCGGCGTCGAGGCGCTCGTGGTCACCTTCACCTACTACAGCAACGCGACCCGACTCATGTTCGACTTCAACCGGATCTACCGCCACCTGGAGAACTCGCTGACGGAGGCCGGGCAGTTCACCGAACTGCTGCTGACGCCGCCGACCGTGGTCGACCCGCCGTCGCCCGAGCCGCTGAGGCCCCGGGACGCCGACATCCGGTTCGAGCGGATCTCCTTCACCTACCCGGGAGGCAGACCGCTCTTCGACGGGCTCGACCTGAAGGTGCCCAGCGGGTCGCGGATCGGGCTTGTCGGTCGTTCCGGCGGCGGCAAGACGACCCTCACGCGGCTGCTGCTGCGAATGACGGATGTCGACGCCGGTCGCATCCTGATCGGCGGACAGGACATCAGCAGGCTCAGCCAGGCGGACCTGCGGAGCCAGCTCGCCTATGTGCCGCAGGACCCGGCGATGTTCCACCGCTCGCTGCGGGACAACATCGCCTTCGCCCGGCCGGACGCCACGGACGCCGACATCCGGCGCGCGGCAGACGCCGCGCACGTCACGGAGTTCGCCGACACGCTGCCGCAGGGCTTCGACACCATGGTGGGCGAGCGCGGTGTGAAGCTGTCCGGCGGACAGCGCCAGCGGGTCGCCCTCGCCCGGGCGATCCTGCGGGACGCCCCGATCCTGCTGCTCGACGAGGCGACAAGCGCCCTGGACTCGGAGAGTGAACTCCTGGTCCAGGAGGCGCTGTGGCGGCTCATGGAGAAGCGTACGGCGCTCGTGGTCGCGCACCGGCTGAGCACCGTCGCCGGGATGGACCGGCTCGTGGTCCTCGACCAGGGGCGGATCATCGAGCAGGGCACGCACGAGGAACTGCTCGCACTGGACGCCACCTACGCGAAGCTGTGGCAGCACCAGTCGGGCGGCTTCCTTGACGAGTCGGCCGCGCCGCTCGTCCACGACTGACAGCGGGCGCGACCGCGGGGCCACCGGTACTTTCCCGGTGGCCCCGCGGTCCCCCCGACCACCACGACTGAGGGCGCGCGAAGGCCGTGGCGGATGACATCGTCCCGTCACCGCGGCCCGATGCCGTCAAGGGAGACCAGCATCTTGCCGGTGTTGGCGCCGCGTAGCACGCCCAGGAATGCCTCGGGGGCGTGTTCGAAGCCCTCCACCACCGTCTCTTTGGTCCGCAGGCGGCCGTCGGCCAACCAGCCGGCCGCCCGCGAGACGTACCCGGGGAAGCGGTCCAGGTGGTCGGTGACCAGCACCCCCCGGAGCGTCAGCCGCCTGGTGACGATGTCGTACAGGTTGCCGGGGCCCGGCACCGGGCCGGTGGCGTTGTACTGGCTGATCATCCCGACCAGAGCCGCCCTGCCGTGCACCTTCAGCGCGCCGATGGCCGCCTCCAGGTGCTCTCCGCCGACGTTGTCCACATAGACGTCGATGCCGTCCGGCGCGGCCTGGGCCAGCTGCGCGGCGATCGGCCCGGCGCGGTGGTCGACGGCCGCGTCGAACCCGAACTCCTCGGTCAGGATCCGGCCCTTCGCCGGCCCGCCGGCCGACCCGATCACCCGGCTGGCGCCGAACAGGCGGGCCAGCTGTCCGGCCACGCTGCCGACCGCGCCGCCGGCGCCGGAGACGAACACCACGTCGCCCTCCCGCACCGGCGCGATCTCGGTGACGGCCAGGTACGCCGTCAGCCCGGTCGGCCCCAGCGCCGACAGGTGGTCCTGCGGGCGGGCGGCCGAGACGTCCACGACGGCCGCGTCTGCCGCGTTCAGCAGCGCGTACTCGCGCCACCCCGCGAAGTGCGACACGGTCGCGCCCACCGGGACGTCCGCGCTGCGTGAGGCCACCGCCTCGCCGACCGCGCTGCCCTCCAGGACGCGGCCGACCTCGAACGGTGGCATGTAGGACTCGGCGTCGTTCATCCGCCCGCGCATGTACGGGTCGACGGACATCCAGGTGTTGCGGACCAGGATCTGTCCCTCTTCGGGCTCCGGCACCCGGGTCGTGACCAACGCGAAGTTCTCCGGCCCCGGCTCGCCGACCGGGCGGGACGCCAGCCGGAACTCACGGCTCACGATCGCGCTCATCGTGCCGCTCCCCTCTCTCGTCGGGTTTCTCGCTTGCGCTGTCCCCGCACGGTGTCGCACGGCACTTCAGGTCCGCTCCAGGTCGGCTGCGGATCCGCCTGCAGGCGGCGTCGGGGCCGTTGGGTACGGTGCCCCTGTGCGTTTCGGGGTGCTCGGCCCGCTGGCCGTCTGGACGGAGGGCGGCTCGCCGGTGCCGGTCCCGGAGGCGAAGGTCCGTGCGCTGCTGGCCGACCTGCTGACGTCCGAGGGGCGGCCGGTGCCGGCCGACCGGCTGGTCGAGGACCTGTGGCGGGAACGGCTGCCGCGCAACCCCGCCGCGGCGCTCCAGACCCGGGTCTCGCAGCTGCGCCGCGCTCTCGGGGATGCGGAGCCCGGTGGCCGCGACCTGGTGGTGCGGCAGCCGCCCGGCTACCGGCTCGCGGTCCCCGCCGACGCCGTGGACGCCGGCCGGTTCCGCGCCCTGGCCGCCCGGGCCCGCGCCACCGGCGACGCGTGGGAACGCGCCGCGCTGTTGGCCGACGCGCTGGCCCTGTGGCGCGGCCCCGCCTACGCCGACTTCTCCGACCAGCAGTTCGCCGGCCCGGCCGCCGTGCGCCTCGAGGAGGAACGGCTGGCCGCGGTCGAGGAGCATGCCAGGACCCGTCTCGACCTCGGCGAGCACCACACGTTGGCGGCCGAACTCGGCGACCTCGTCGCCCGCCACCCGCTGCGCGAGGGGCTGCGCGCCGTCCATCTACGCGCCCTCTACCAGTCCGGCCGGCAGAGCGAGGCCCTCGCCGCCTATGCCGAGCTGCGGGTGCTCCTCGCCGACCAGCTCGGCGTGGATCCCGGGCCCGAACTGGTCGCGCTGCACGCGGCGATGCTCCGGCAGGACCCGGAGCTGCGGGCCACCGTGCCCGCCCGGCCGCCGAGCAAGCTGCCGACCGCCCTCACCCCGCTGATCGGCCGCGAGGAGGCGGTCGCCGAGGTTCGCGGGCTGCTGGCGGAGCACCGGTTGGTCACCCTTACCGGGCCCGGGGGCGTGGGGAAGAGCCGGCTCGCTCTGGAGGCCGCGCGTGCCGTCGGCGAAGGTGCTGACGCCGGCGCGTTCGCCGACGGCGTGTGGTCGGTGGAGTTGGCCGGACTCGACCGGGCCACCGTCACCCCGGCGGCGGTGGCCGACCTGGTCGCCTCCGTGCTTGCTCTGCGTGACGAGGTCAGCGCGGCGGCCCCCGGCGATCCGGTGGACCGGCTCGGCGGCGCGCTCGCACCCCGGCGCCTGCTGCTGCTCCTGGACAACTGTGAGCACGTCGTCGCGCCCGTCGCCGCGGTGGCCGAGACGCTGCTGCGTGCGGCTCCCGGCCTGCGTGTGCTGGCCACCAGCCAGGAGCCGCTGGCGATCCCCGGCGAACGGCTGTGGCCCGTGCCGCCGCTGCCCGCGCCGGGGCCGGGGGTGCCGCCGGAGGAGCTGGAGTCGTTCGGTGCCGTGCGGCTGTTCGCCGAGCGGGCCGCCGCGGCGTCCCCCGGTTTCCGGCTCGGGCCGGAGAACGCCGCCGCGGTCACCGCGATCTGCCGCCGCCTGGACGGCATTCCGCTCGCCCTGGAACTGGCCGCCACCCGCGTCCGCGCCCTGGGCATCACGGAGTTGGCCGCGCGCCTGGACGACCGGTTCGCCGTCCTGGCGACCGGGCGGCGCGGCGGCCCCGCGCGGCAGCAGACGCTGCGCGCGGTGATCGACTGGAGCTGGGAGCCGCTGTCGCCGTTCGAGCGGGCCGTGCTGCGCCGCCTGGCCGTGCACGCCGACGGCTTCACCCTGGCGGCGGCCGAGGCCACGGCGGGCGGCGACGTCCTGCACGCGCTGTCCCGGCTGGTGGACCGGTCGCTCGTGGTGGCCACGGACAGTCATGACGGGCCGCGCTACACGCTGCTGGAGTCGGTCCGCGCCTACGGCCTCGACCGGCTGCGGGAGGCCGGCGAACTCGACCGGATCCAGCGGCGGCACGTCGGCCACTACACCGCGCTGACCGAGCGCGCCGGGCCCCATCTGCACGGCCCCGGGCAACGGCACTGGCTGCGGACCCTGGACCGTGAACGGGCCAATCTGCGCGCCGCTCTGGAGACGGCCGTCCGACTGCGGGACGGCCGGTACGCGGCGCGGCTGGTCACCGCCCTCGCCTGGTACTGGCACCTGCGCGGCCGCCTCGCCGAGGCCGTGCGCTCCTTCGACCTGGCGCTGAAGACGACCGACGACGCCGGGGCCGTGGCCTGGCGTGCCGGCCTGGCGCTGCTCGCCAGCGACGGGGCCGACGCCGCCGCGCGGACGGCCGCGACCGCGCCCGACGGGATCGCCGACCCGGCGGCGCGGGCCCGCGCGCAGTGGTTCCTCGCCTACGCGCACCGCCGGTTCACCGACCCGACGGCGACCACCGGCCTGCTCGACGCCGCGCTGGATGGCTTCCGCGCGGTGGGCGACCGGTGGGGCGTCGCCGCCGCGCTCGGCCTCCGGGCCAGCATCGGCCGCGCCCTGGGCACGCTGGACGACGCCGAACGCGACGCCCGGGACAGCCAGGCGGTGTTCGAGGAACTGGGCGACGCGTGGGGCCGCCTGAAGGCCGCCACCACCCTGGCCGAGATCGCCGAGATCAGGGGCGATCACGCCGAGGCCGAACGGCTGAACCGGCACGGGCTGCGGCTGGCCGAGGGGCTCGAACTGTGGGAGGAGGTGTCCCTGCGGCTCTCCGGCCTCGGCCGGATCGCCCTGCTCGCCGGCGACCTCGCCACCGCCGACACCCTGCACGGGCGCGCGGCGCGCACGGCCGCCGCCCAGTCCCACCGGGTCGCCGAGCACTTCGCCGAGATGGGGCTGGCGTTGAGCGCCAGGCGCCGGGGGCGGTACGCGGAGGTCCCCGCCCGCCTGACCCGGTGGCTGGAGTGGCTGCGCCATGCCGGGGGCGAACCCGGCCTGCCCCTGGTCCTGGCCGAGCTCGGCTTCGCCGCCGAGCAGGGCGGCGACGCGGCGGCGGCGCTGCGCCTGCACCGTGAGGGGCTGGCCGCCGCCCGCGAGTTCGGCGACCCACGGGCCGTCGCACTGGCCCTGGAGGGACTGGCCGGCGCACACGCCCTGGCCGGTGCCCCGACGCACGCCGCCCGGCTGCTGGGCACGGCCACCGCGCTGCGCGCCCGGCTCGGCGCCCCACTCCCACCGGCCGAGCGCCACGACGTCGACCGCATCACCGCGGTCCTCCGCGGCGCGCTCGGCGAGCGGACGTTCGCCAGTGAATTCGCCCACGGCACCCACCACCCCGCTCCCCCGGATCCCTGACCCGCCCGCCGCCACCCATTCGGGGGGCGAGGGCGTCGAGTGGGGTCTGCACTGCTGCCTGGTGCTGGCCCGGCTCGACGATCGGGCGCCGATCCCACCGGGCGGTTGGCGGAGATCTTCGAACTGCCGCCGGAGTACCTCAAAAGCGCTTGCAGCCGCTGGTGCGCGAGGGGATCCTCGAGTCCACGCCTGGGCGCGGGGTGGGTACCGCCTGGCGCGGGCGCCGGAACGCGTGACGGTGCTGGACGTACTTCCTCGGTTCCGCCCTGGCCGCCGCCTCAGTCGTCTACCTGCGCGCCACCGCCAAACGTGTCACCCCGGGCCGCTGGCCCCGGTGCGACCGTCCGGGCGCCCCTGACTGACCAGGAAGGGTCCACCCGCGGAACGGGCCCCGGTCAGACGGTGGTGAGCATGTCGCCGTCGGTGGGTCGCGTGGACCGTTTCTCGTGGGGAGTGCGGGGCAGGACGAGCAGGGTGAGGGCCAGCCCGGCGAGGCTGAGTGCGGCGCCGGCCAGCCCGGCCCAGCGCAGGGCGTCCGCCGCGACGATGAGGCCGCCGATGGCCGAACCGGCGGCGGCGCCGAGGTTGAACGCGCCGACGTTCGCCGCCACGGCCAGGGTCGGGGCGTTGCCGGCGTGGCGCAGGATCAACCCCTGTAGCGGTGCGATGGTGGCGGTGGAGAGGAGTCCGAGCACGAGGATCGCCACCACTGCGGTGGGCTGCCATACGGCGGCGAAGGGGAAGAGGAGCAGCGCTCCCGTCAGAGCGCTGAAGACCGCGCGCACGGTGACGCTCATGGACTTGTCGGTGAGTCGCCCGGCGATCAGGTTACCGAGGAAGCTGCCCGCGCCGTAGGCGAGCAGGAGCCCGGAGACCGTCGTGGTGGAGAAGCCCGACACCCGGGTCAGCAGCGGGGCGACATAGGTGAAGACCACGGCGACTCCGGAGAAGCCGACGGCCGTGGTGGCGATGGCCAGCAGGACCGGGCGACGGGTCACCACGCGGGCCTCCTCCCGCAGCCGCGTGGCGGGCGCCGCCTGCCTCGGCAGGACGGCCGCGAGGAGCACCACGCCCACCAGGGCGAGGCCGGTCAGCGCGATGAACGGGGCACGCCAGCCGGCGAGTTCCCCCAGGAGCGCGCCCAGCGGCACACCCAGCAGCGTCGCGACGGTGAATCCGGAAGCGACGGCGGAGATCGCCGTTCCGGCCTTCTCCCGTGGCACCACGCTCGTGGCCATCACCAGCGCCAGGGCCAGGAACGCGGCATGGCTGAACGAGGAGACCACGCGCCCCACCAGCAACAGCTCGAAGGTCGGGGCCGCGGCGCTGATCACGCTGCCCACCGCGAACAACAGCATCAGGCACATCGCGAGCGCCTTGCGAGGCACCTTGATGGTGAGCGCGGCCACGACGGGCCCGCCCAGCACGACGCCGAGTGCGTAGGCGGTGACCGCCTGTCCGGCCGTGCCCACGGACACGTCCAGGTCCGCCCCGACCTGGGGCAGCAGCCCGGAGATCAGATATTCCGACGTGCCGACGACGAAGACGCTCACACACAGGGAGGCGAGCGTCGCGAAGCTTCCTCTCATGACGCGGACGCTAAACTCTCACATCGATGTGAGAGTCAAGCCGTGTTGTCGAGGGAAGGGGCGATGGATGCGTATCGGCGAGCTGTCGCGGAGAACCGGCGTCCACGAGCGCCTGTTGCGCTACTACGAGGAACAGGACCTGCTCCATCCGGAGCGGCGCCCCAGCGGCTACCGGGACTACGACGAGGACGACGTCGACACCGTGCGCCGCATCCGCGGCCTCCTGGCCGCCGGCCTGAACACCACCACGATCGCCACCATCCTCCCCTGCCTGCGCGACACGGGCGAGGGCCTGGTTCCCACCTGCTCCGACCTGCTGGCCGACCTGCACCGGGAACGCCACAGGATCGCCCAGTCGATCAGCGACCTGCAGACCTCACTGGGCGCACTCGACAAGGTCATCGCCGCAGCCCCGCCCGAGGTCGCCCGCCGATCCCTCGCCATGCTCGACGACTGAGACGTACGTCAGCCGGCGGGTTCGATACGGAGGACCGCGGTGCTGCCGAGGGCTTCGACGACCTCCAGGCTCATGGCCTCGTTGATCGTCGCGACGGTCCCCGCGTCGCAGCTCAGCCCGACACCGCCGCCCCCTCCGGACGACACGCCGCCGCCACCGGAACAGCCCGAAACGCTGTAGCCCGAGCCCGTCAGCGGCGCGACCATCTCGACCGTGCCGTCGCTGATCGCCGTCACCTCGATCGGCCCGAGACCGTACGTCTCGGGCACCGCCACGACGTCCCCCACGGCGACCTCGATCTCGCACGTCCCGTCAACGCACGGCCCGGTCGGCGAGGGCGACGGCGTGGCCGTCTCCGTGGGAGTCGGCGCGGGGTCGGACGCCCGCGCCCCGGAGCCGGACCCGCCGGACCTGTCCTCGGCGGGGGCTCCCTCCGAAGGATCCGACGAACACGAGGTGAGCGCGGCGAACACGACGGCGACAACGACACCGACGACCGCGGTGGATGACGTTCTACGCATCATGGTCGCCATGGAACCACCCTCGCTCGGGACCCCTCCCGGCCCTTGCCCGGGCAGGCGCGCCGCCACGATGCCCGCTGAGGAGCGCGGTGATCAGGTCTTCGGCCGGCACCGTCCGGGGACGGTCGCTGACCTGGCCGTCGCCGAGCTCGACGATCCGCCGGGCGCCGTCGGCTCTGCGGGCCAGGTCCACGGTGACGAAGTGCAGGCCCAGCCGGGCGACCAGTTGTGCGACGGGCGCCAGGTCCAGGTCGGCGGGTGCGGGGTCGTCCGGAGTGTCGGGATCCGCTCCGATCATCTTCCGGGGCGTCCCTCGCGTCCGGTGCAACGAGACGCCTGGCGGCTCGTCACGAGGCGTCCCCAGACCGGGTGCCGGCGTTCCCGTGAACCACTTCGGGCTCGGCGGCATCATGTCGGCATGCCCTGGCCTTTGCGAGGTGACTCGGAGATCACTCGCGGAGCTTCTGGAGTGTGAGTCGGTGTAGCCGGGGCGCTGCGGCAGTGACCAGGGCTCCGGCACCTCCGCTGTGAGAGAGTTGCGGCGGCCCCCACCGGGTGCCTGGCGAAGTGGCTGCCCGAGAGGCGGGGGCCGGGTTGGAGGCGTCATGGAGAGCCCTGACATGTCCCGCGGTGCTCGGCTGGCCGCCCATAGTGCCGCTTCCACGTCGCTGGCGTTGTGTGGCGATCGCCGACTGCACGAACTCCTGAACG
This sequence comes from Streptomyces sp. NPDC127098, assembly GCF_042722465.1. Lineage (NCBI taxonomy): Bacteria > Bacillati > Actinomycetota > Actinomycetes > Kitasatosporales > Streptomycetaceae > Streptomyces > Streptomyces sp. NPDC127098. The sequence continues at coordinate 8,509 of NZ_JBHXFJ010000057.1, read as the reverse complement.
CCGCCATACCGATGGGCTCCGGCATCGGCGGTAGGACAGCGCTGCTGGAGGTCGACGGAACCTCGGTCTTCGTCAAGCAGGTGCCCCTGACCGACCTGGAGCGACTGCCGGGGAACGTGCACTCCACGGCGAACCTGTTCGACCTGCCGGACTTCTGCCACTACGGCCTCGGCACCATCGGCAGCTCGGGGTTCGGCGCCTGGCGGGAGCTGGCGGTGCACATCATGACGACGAACTGGGTGCTCGCGGGTGACCATGAGGGCTTCCCCCTGATGTACCACTGGCGGGTGCTGCCAGGGCGCGGCCAACCACTTCCCGAGGAACTGGCCGACGTGGAAAGGGCTGTCGCCTACTGGGGAGGTGGACCGGCGGTGCGCAGCAGGATCGAGGCTCTCCGGCAGTCCTCGGCGAGCCTGATGCTGTTCCTGGAGTACATCCCGCAGAACCTGCACGACTGGCTGGGGACCCAGATCGGCGCCGGGGAGGAAACAGCCGAGCGCGCCTGCGCCATGGTGGAGAACGAGCTGGAAACCGGCATCTCGTTCATGAACGACCATGGGCTGCTGCACTTCGACGCCCACTTCCAGAACATCCTGACCGACGGCCGGCGCCTCTTCTTCACCGACTACGGCCTCACGATCTCCTCCCGCTTCGAACTCACCCAGGACGAGCACGACTTCTTCGAGCAGCACCGCACCTACGACCGGTGCTACGCCGTCACGCATCTGGTGAACTGGCTGGCCGTCGCTCTCTACGGGTACGAACCGGAAGAACGCCGGGCGTTCGTGCAAGCCTGCGCCCGGGGGGTGACGCCTGAGGGCGTCCCTGCGGCGGTCGCGGCAGCGCTTGTCCGGCACGCGCCGGTCGCCGCGTTGATGGGCGCCTTCTACCGCCGCTTCCAGCAGGAGAGCCGGGCGACTCCCCACCCGTTGGAGGCGATCCGCCGGCTCGGATGAGCCTTCCGCGCAGGCACCCTGCGGGCCGGTGCCAGGACCTGTCATGCTGAGCGAGTTCGACTCGTTCCTCGCACCGTGGAGGGCACTGATGCGTGCCGGCGTCGTGGTCACCGCACACCCCGGTGTGGAGGATCTCGCCCGGCGGGCGGAAGAGTTGGGCCTGCACAGCTTCTGGGTCTACGACAGCCCGATGGTCCACGGCGACCCCTTCGTCGCCTTGAGCCTCTGCGCGAAGGCCACCAGCCACATCAGGCTCGGCATCGGTGTGACCTCGCCGGCGCTGCGCTCGGCCCCGGCCGCCGCAAGCGGGCTCGCCAGCCTCAACGCCCTCGCGCCGGGCCGGATCATCTGCGGGGTCGGTACGGGAAACACCGCCCGACGCACCCTGGGGATGCGGCCAACCACCGCGGCCACACTGGAGCACTTCACCTCCGCGCTGCAGGACCTGTGCGCCGGACGCACGACCGGGCATCACGAAGGTGACCGGGTCCGCGACATCCGGTTCCTGCACACCGGCGGGCATGTGAACACCACCGACCCGATCGAGTTCGTCGTGGCCGCCCTCGGCCCGAAAGCCGCCGCCGTCGCCGGCCGCCGCGGCACCGGCCTCATCTCCTTCGGCCTGCTGGACCCGACCGCCTGGCACGCGCTGCACGACGCTCGCCGCCATGCCGCCCAGGGCACACACGGCGATCCCGACTCGTACCTGGTCACCGCGGTGCACGTCCTCGGCGAGGGCGAGGACCCGCACGGCGACGCGGCCCGGGACGCGACCGGCCACCTCGCACTGTCACTGCTGGCGTACGCCGCCGACACACCCGCCTTCGCCGAGCGTCTCGGCCCTGAAGAGCGCGAGGCGGTCCGGCGACTGCTCGACCGGCGCGGCACCACCGCCACCGCACCGGACCGGTACACCAGGCTCTACCCCAACTACCTCCTTCGCATCGCACCGCGGGACCGGGACCTGGTCCTGCCCTCGCTGATGAACACCCTGGCCCTTGTCGGCACCCGTGACGACCTCCTGGCCCGCGTCACCACCCTGGAACAGGCGGGCATCGACGAACTGCTCGTCCAGCCGGTGATCGACCCACCCACCGAGATGGCCCAGCTCGCGAAACTCCTCGTCTGAGCGGGTCTGCGGAGGTGTTGCCCTACTCGCGTACCGAGTCGCAGTCCGGCCGGCGGTTCGGGCCACGAGACCTCGCCGGCGACGCACCCGCTGCCCGCTGTCCGCTATCACCCGCTACCAGGCTCTGCTACCAGGTGATAGCTTTCCTTTCATGGCGAAGACCCAGATGAACCTCCGGCTGAAGGAGGACGCGGCCGAGATGGCGCGGCAGGCCGCGGAGACACGGCACCTCCCGGTGAACGAGTACGTCGAGCAGTTGATCCGAGCAGACAACGAGAAGCTCCGCGAGACCTTCCTCGCCGGCGCCCAGGAGGTCCTGGACGGCTACGGCGACCTCATCGACCAGATCGAGGACGCTGCGTGATCCTGCACGTCGACCTCTCCTGGATCCTCGAGGTCGCCCGCCGCGCGGGCCAGGACGACCCGGCCCCCGACGACTACGGCGTGCCGATCGCGGCCGTCGAGCGGCACCGCGCCGTCCTCGCCGGTCAGGACGTCTACCACGGCGCCTACGCCAGGGCCGCGGCGCTCGCGCACACATTGGGCCGGCTCCGATGGCTGGAGCGCTCCAACCTCCGCGTGGCCATCGCGGTCGCCCACGGCTACCTGGTCGCCTCCGGAATCGACGCCAAGCTCACGCAGGAGGGCGTCACCGCCCTCGCGACCGAACTCAAAAAGGATGACGCCACGGCGGCGTCCGTTGCCGCCGTCCTCCGCGACTGGTCGGCCTGACCAGCCGAGCGTCTCCGTCTGTGCGGCGCCGAACGCCGCGACCGGGCGCCGTCGCCGATGCCCGTCGCAGTGCCCGTTTCCGAGAGGGCGCCGCTGCCGACACTGCCCCCGTGACCAGGACGATGAGGGAACCACTGCCGGGAGGCGGGCTCGTACGGGCCGTGGCCGTCGGGCGATGTTCGCTCGGTGGTGCGTAAGGTCTACCTCGATCACTGGGTCGTTTCGGGGGATGGGTGTGATCCGCTATACCGATGACATCGCCGAGGTCGATGAGGGCATGCTGCACGGGTTCTTCGTGGGCTGGCCCCAACCGCCTTCGGCCGGGCAGCACTTGGCGGTGCTGCGAGGAAGCTTCCGATCGGTGGTGGCGATCGACGGCACGGCAGCCCGGGTCGTCGGCTTCGTCAACATGATCAGTGATGGCGTGCTGACCGCGTCGATTCCGTGGTTGGAGGTCCTTCCCGGCCACCAGGGGAAGGGGATCGGGACCGAGCTGATGCGCCGCGTCCTGGAGGGCACTGAGTCGTTCTACTCGGTGGACCTGCTGTGTGACGCCCCGTTGCAGCCGTACTATGCCCGCTTCGGGATGGCCTCGGTGCCTGGTGCGACCCTGCGCCACCCCGCGGCACTGCGCGGCCGCGCAGTCCGTGGCGACGGGCGCCCAACGGGCTGATGTCGAAGGCCACATGCGCACCTGTCGCCCCTTCGAGTGGGCCCGTCACATGCCTCGCGCCGGCAGTTGGAGGCGTAGGCCCGGACTTCGCGAAACGCGCGCACCCGGTGAACGTCACGCCGCGGACGCGCCCGGCAGCCAGACCGCCGCTTGACATCACCGTGCCCGATCAGCAGTTGGGGGCGCGCCTCGCTCATCGGCGGCGCAGCAGCCTGGTGCTCACCGCGGCATTCACCATGAGGAGGGCCGTGGTGAAGCCGAGCAGGGCGACGGGGTCGCTGACGAACCGGGTCGCGAGGCCCACTCCGACGACGGGCACCGCCAGACCGAGGTAGGCCGCCAGGAACAGGCCGGCGAGCGCCTCGCCACGGGCCCGGTGGGGAGCCACCGAGGCCACCGTGGCGACTGTCCCCCTGAACAGCGTTCCGGCTCCGGCGCCGGTTATCACGCCGGCGACCAGGAAGAGCCCGAGGTGGGGCAGCCAGACCGCGGCCGTGATGCCGACGATCCCCGCACTCATCAGCAGCAGGCCGCTCGCCAGTTGTTGGCGCGCGGTCAGCCGTGTCAGCGCGACCTGGGTGGCCGCCGCGGTGCCGAAGACCAGGAAGGTCACCAGGCCGGCGAGCACCCGCGAGGGGTGGTGCATCGTGCCGGCGACGAAGCCGGGGGCCAGGGAGGTGAACAGGCCGAGCACCGAGAAGGCGGCGAGCGCGGCCGCCGCCGCGGCGAGGTACAGCGGGCGGGAGGCGGCCGGCACCTTCACCCGCTGCGGCCGGTACGGGGGCCGTTCCTCGGCCAGTTCGACGGTTTCGGGCACCAGCGCGACCCCCACGGCGCTGAGCACGAGCAGGATGAGGAAGACGAGGTAGGGCGTGCGCAGCGGGTCGGCGACGTACTGTGCGAGCAGGCCGGACACCAGCGGTCCGACCGCGAGGCCGCCCAGGTTCGCCGCGGTGGCCACCACGTCGGACCTGGTCCTGTCGGTCGTGGGGCGCGCCGCCAGGTGCAGTTCGGCCAGGTGCGCCGTGGCGGTGGCGGTGATCATGCCGACGCCGAGCCCGGAGACGACTCTCGCCACGATCAGGACGGGCAGCGACGTGGACGACAGGAACAGCGCCGCCGAGGCCGCCTCGATCAGGACGGCGGGGAGCAGGACCCGCCGGCGTCCCAACCAGTCCGAGATGTGTCCGGCGAGGAAGAGGCTGACGACCACGCCGAGGGCGTACATGGCGAAGACCACGGTCACCGTGAAGGTCGAGAGCCCGTTCTGCAGCTGGTAGAGCGCCCACAGTGGGGTCGGCACGGTCGAGAACGCCATGGCGGTCAGGAAGGCAGCCGCGATGAGCCAGAATCCCGCGCCGTGGCTCACGGTTCCGCTCTCGGGCCGGGGCCGAGGCACCGAGTGGCGGCTCCGGGGACCGGCCACGTGTTGCCGAGTGGTGATGGACATCCACTGCTCCCGTTCACTGTTGTTGAACCCAGAATCAGTCCGCCACAGCGATCTCGTCCAACACATGTTCTTGCTCGGATCAATCATTGAATGCGATTGTTGTCGGGTGGAGCTGCGTCACCTCGAGTACTTCCTCGCCATCGCCGAGGAGCTGAACTTCACCCGGGCCGCCAAGCGGCTGCACGTCGCCCAGTCGGGCATCTCAGCCGCCGTCCGCAGCCTGGAGCGCGAACTCGGCGCTCCACTGTTCGAGCGCACGTCCAAGCGCGTGGCCCTCACCGACGCGGGCACGGCCCTGCTGCCCGAGGCGCGCAACACGCTTGCCGCCGCCCGGGCGGCGCGCGACGCCGTCGACCAGGTGCGTGGCGGGCTGCGAGGCACGCTCACCATCGGCACCCTGACGTCCGTCGACATCCTCGATCTGCCCGGACTCTTCGGGCGGTTCCACACCGAGCATCCTGAGGTCGTGATCCGCCTTCAGGCAGCCCCGAGCGGTTCGGCCGGCCTCGCCCACGCACTCGTCGCGGGCGCGCTGGACGCCGCCTTCCTGTCCTTTACCGGCCCAGCGCCCGCCGGGCTCACCGTCAGGACGCTCGCGTCCGTCCCGATGTTCGCCCTGCTGCCCGCCGGTCATCCCCTGGCGGGCCACGCCGAGCTCACCCTGGCCGACCTGGCGACCGAGCCCTTCGTCGACTCGCCCGTCGGATACGGCAACCGCGCGGTCGTCGACCACCGGATGGCCGCGGAGGGGCTGAACCGCCACGTCAGCATCGAGGTGGCCGACATCCGCACCGCGGCCGACTTCGTCCGCCAGGGGCTCGGCGTCGCCGTGCTGCCGTCCTTCGCGATCCCCGCGACCGACCCGCGCCTGGCCGTGTCACCACTGGCCGGCGCCTCCTCACACTGGACGCTGCACATCGCCACTTCCGCGACCCGCCGTCCGAGCGCCGCGCTCCGGGCGTTGCTCGCCCTTGTCGACCGCTACGTCCGACTCCCCGGTGCCGCCGACGTGTTCGCCTGAGCGGGAGGGACCGGCACGGTCCGAGTGTGACACGAACCAGGCCGCCGGGGTCCGATGCCCGTCCTCCCCTCAGTCGCTGCGGGTACGAGTGGGCGTCAGAGGTGCAGGGGCTGCCAGGGCAGGGCGTCCCGCCAGTTGTCGTCGTCCGCGGCCCAGCTGGCGATGACGCGGGCAACGGGTTCGGTGGCCCAGGGGGTCGGGTCGCGGGGAATCCGAGCGGTGTAGTGGGCGTGAGGGCCGCCTTCGCGGTGTTCGACGGTATGGCTGAGGTCGTCTTCGAGGTAGACCTGGATGTAGTGCTGCTGGGGATCGGGGGAGGCCAGGCGCTCCACGATCAGGAACCGGTGGCGGAGGTTCAGGTCGGCGATCAGGTCGTGGAGTTGCTCGTCGGTGGGAGCTTCCCACGTGGTGCCGTCGGACTCGCGGGCGCGTATCGGGCGCGTCATGCACGGCAGCGTACCCGGGTGTCGTGGGGCCCTTCGGGGAGACGGGCGGAGCGTCGCCGAGGCGCGGGCACCCACGGCCGGCCCGGCGGCCCCGCCGTCAAGCGTCGCGTCGCGGCCCGAGAGGCCACCTGGCGGCACGCCCCCGTCTTGGTCTGCCGCCAGCACGGGACATCGGTCGTAAGGGCCCCGTCGAGCGGCCGCAGCGGACCCGCCGTCAGCGAGAGCCGTTGCGGCCGGTAGGCGCCGAGCAACTCCCACTCGACGTCGAAGTCCGGGACGGCGTCCCGTCCGCATCGGACGGCGAAGTCAGGGGTAGTGGAAAACCCCGCGTCGGCCCCTCCCGCTCTGCACCGTGTGCCGGCTTGGCGGGGTGGCGACATCACTTGGCGCTTCGTCGGAAGCGGAAGCGCCCTCGGCGGGCCGATGATCAGGCGGAACCCCTTCGAACGTAAGGAACCCGCACGTCATGGGCATTCTGCCGATCGATTCGCTGCCCGTCCTCAGGCAGCGTCGGAGCGCGAAATGGCGCACCTACCCGGACGACGTCCTGGCGCTCACCGTCGCGGAGATGGACGTTCCGCTGGCCGAGCCCGTCGCCAGGGTGCTGCACGAGGCGGTCGGTCGGTCCGACACCGGCTACGCGGCGCCGACCCGCGATCTCGCCGAGGCGGTCTCCGGATACGCCTGGCGCAGTTGGGGCTGGCGGATCGACCCCGACCATGTGCGCACCGTCGCCGATGTCGGCATGGGCATCGTCGAGGTCCTGCGGCGCGTTGTCGGACCGGGCGATCGCGTGGTGATCAGTCCGCCGGTGTACGAGCCGTTCACGTGGTGGACGGCGGAGGTCGGGGCCCAGGTGGTCGAGGCCCCACTGGCCGAGGAGCCGTCCGGCTGGCGGCTCGATCTGGACGCCCTGGAACGGGCCTTCGCAGCGGGCGCCTCGGCGTACCTGCTGTGCAACCCGCACAACCCGGTCGGCCTCGTGCACCCACGCGAGGACCTGGTGGCCCTCGCCGGACTCGCCGGCCGGTACGGCGTCCACGTCCTGGCGGACGAGATCCACGCGCCGCTGGTGCTGCCCGGAGCCGAGTTCGTCCCCTTCCTCTCCGTCTCGGACGAGGCGCGGCGTTGGGGGTTCTCGTTCCACTCGGCCAGCAAGGGCTGGAACCTGGCGGGGCTCAAGGCGGCCACCGTGATCACCGCGGATCCCGGGCCGAAACGGTATGTCGACCGGCTCTCGCCGCACTCGCTCTACCGCACCGGGCACCTCGGGGTGCTCGCCACGGTGGCCGCCTTCAACGAGGGCGAGCCCTGGCTCGCGGACACCCAGAAGCTGCTCGACCACAACCGCCGACTGCTGGGCGAGCTCCTCGCCGAACTGCTGCCCGCCGCCCGGTACCGGCAGCCCGAGTCCAGCTTCCTGGCCTGGCTCGACCTGCGTGCGCTCGGCTGGGGCGACGACCCGACGCAACGCATCCTCGACACGGCCCGGGTCGCGCTGAACGCCGGCCTCAGGTACGGCGCTTCCGGCAGCGGCCACGTCCGCCTCAACTTCGGTTGCTCGCCCGCGACGCTGACGGAGGCCGTCACCCGTGTCGCCGAGGTCGACGCCCGCTTCGTGGACACGGTGGTCCCGGAGGGCCACGCGGGTGGTCAGGCTCGCGAGCCGTGAACTGACGGCCCCGTGCTGTCAGGTTGGCGCGGACGTTGATCGTTTGTTGAGAGCCCAGACATGGCGGTGGACGACGACAGGCCACGGGCCGGCACGCGTGGAAGCGCCGCCAACGTGGCCTCACCGGGTCAGAAACGGTGTCATCGTGTGGTCCGGATAGGTGTTGGGGCCGAACGGGCAGACTCCGCCGCCCTGGTCGGCCAGAAACGCGAGGCCCGATCTTGGCCGTGGACCCGCCAGCGTCGGATACCTCAACTCGTCGTGTGCGACGTGCCGCCTGTCCCCGCGCGACGCTCCGGCGCCCACGCTGGGGGTGGGTGCTGTAGCGGAACTGGTTCAATCGCAAGGTTGACCGGTTTCCGACCGTCGCTAGATTAAGCGCCGTGCCAGCGCCTCTGAACGCCGAAGACCCCACCGCCATCGCCGGATA